>CAZCWE010000042.1:11264-15471 GCA_964502285.1 uncultured Spirulina sp.
TTGTTCCCATGCAGTAGTGATGTCCTCGTCAAGGAGGGTATCGTCTTGGTGTTCTGCCATCATGGCAAAAGCCTGTTCCCAGCCTTGGCGGCGCTCTGGAATGGCTCGAATAATCAGTTCTGAGCCTTGAACTTCGATCTCAACCTCGGTTTGAATCCCGCTCTGTTCGAGGAGCAGTTTCGGGAGGCGAATGCCTTGAGAGTTGCCGATTTTGACGAGGCGGGTGCGGATCGCGTTACTCATCAGGGGGTTAGGGAAAAAAATAATACTTTCATTGTAAAGGGGTTGTCTGATCCGTCCCCGATTTGGCCGCCGAAGCTGCGATCGCCCGCAGCAATTTAGGCTTAATTGCGCTCGCGGTTCGGGAGGCAAGCCCATGACCCTGCCGGACTGGATTAATGATTTCTGATGAACACGATTTAAGATTCTGGGGGTGTTTTCGCGGCGAGGAGGACGGCGAATGTGGGATGCTAAAGGAGGGGATAGCGCGATCGCGACTCCCCTCTGGTCTGAATCCGTTGTGGGATCTTATCCTGTCGTCAAAAAAAAGTTTCACCCCGATTTCCCATGGGGAAACCCCCACAAATATCAATGAGTATAAATACTCAAAGCCTTAGACAGAGCGCGATCGCGACACAAACGCAATCGGTGCGATCGCGCCTTAGCCCGTCCCCAACTCTAATCAAGTCATGACCATACTCTTTGCTGAATCTTTAAGATTCTGTTACAAGGAAGGTAGGAAGTAAATTTTTGTAACAAACGTTGTGAGCAGCGCGGACCTTAGTTTTATGTTTGGTGGCTTTATCGGCTCGAACTCCTCCCAAAAACCAGATTGGGGGGAAGACCTCCTCAATAGCGTTGCTAGCAACACCCTGCGCCACTTGTTTACCCAAAGTGACATGGTTGATGTCAAGGTGCGCTGTAACCCCTCTAGCAAGCTCTTGCAGGGGAGTATTGACAGTTTCAAAATGAACGGCCGTGGCTTAGTGATTCGGCGCGAATTTCGTACCGCTGAGTTGTCCTTTGAAACCGATGCGGTTGCCATTGACTTTGGCTCGCTGCTCAAGGGACAGATTGCCCTGAAACAACCCACCCAGGCCGTGGCGCTGGTCAAACTGACCGAAGACGACATTAACAGCGCGTTCTCGGCTGTTCTCGTTCGGCAACGCCTCGAAGGGCTCACCGATGAACGGCTCACGAACCTTTCCGGGGGGCAGCCGGTCTCGTTTGACGATATCAGCCTCAAGCTGTTGCCCGATAACCGGATTAAGCTGTTTGCCAAAGCAAATCTCACCAATAAAATTGTGCCGATCTGCTTTAGCTGTGAGTTGGGCTTGGCAAAACGGCGGCGGATTACCTACGAATCGCCTGAATTTGTCGCAGAGGAAATTCCCGCAGAAGAACAGGGACTCTCGAAAATTCTGATGGGGATTTTGGTGGAAATTCTCAACGAAATGGTGGATCTCGATCGCTTCAACCTCGACGGGGTGACGCTGCGGATCAACCGTTTGGAGACGAAAGGCACGACCTTGAACTTTAGCGGCTATGCCCAAATTGAACGAGTGCCGCGCACGGGCTGAGGTTAGGACGGCAGCAGGAGGGTGGCGATCGCATCGGCCAAGGCCTCCGGTTGCTGAGACCCAATCAGCACAGGTTCGCCGCGAGTTAACTCCAACCCCACGCCGCGATCGCCTCCCACTTCTGGCGGTAATCTTCTGCTCAACTGCGGTCAATTCACAGCGCGACTCACCCTCAAACCTTGAGCCAATTAAAGACCGCTTGGGCAGAGAGTTGCCAATCTGGCAAGGCTTTCAGGGCAATTAACGGCTCGTCACTGTCCGCAAAAAACATCATCGGCAATCCACTATGCAGAACCGTAATCGACTTGGCATGGGGATCAATCAGCCAGCCCAATTCTGTCCCGTGGTGCAGACAAAAGATGATTTTCTCCATCACGAGTGTTGTGGATTGATTCGGTGAAACGATTTCAATAATCCAGTCGGGCGATCGCTCCACGCGATCGGCAATTTCCCCATCCTCATCCTTCGGTAAGTTTCCCCAATGCAACACCGCTACATCCGGCACGATGGAGCGTCCCCCAAACGTACAGCGGAGTTCACTGAGAGCCAACGCAATTTTTTTCTCTTCCGCAATATGATTAATGGCTTGAGCGAGACGGGTTTGGAGGCGACTATGTTTCCCTTGGGGCATGGGCTTTTGGATGACGGTTCCACGGCTGTACTCGCTGGCGGGTTTGGTGTCAGGGAGTGCGAGAAATTCTGCTAGGGTAAGGGTTGGTGATGTTCCGACGGTTGCAACCATAGGACTTGCTGAATTGTTTAGGTGTTGTCCATTCTAATGGAGGGGGCTGGAGGGGCTGCGGTTAGGACGGTGGCAGGAGGGTGGCGATCGCTTCGGCCAAGGCCTCCGGTTGCTGAGACCCAATCAGCACGGGTTTGCCGCGACTCAACTCCAACCACACGCCGCGATCGCCCTGCACGGTATAGGCCACACTACTCCAGCCCCGCCGAATCCCCCAGCCGCCGTAATCCCGCAGGGGGCGATAGGTGCGGGCTGCGACAGACTGGATGCGATCGCGCTTAATCCAACGGCGTTTGAGGGGGAAATAATGGATCAAGACCCCGTCCTCGCTGACTTCGGTGATTAGTTTCAACAGGGCAAACAGCACCGTATTGAAGAGGGCGACTCCCACAACCAAGACCAACACCCACCCTGGGATCGGGTCTGTACTTACGCCAAAAACACGATAGGCCGTGAGCGCGAGAACAAGACCATTAACGCCAAACAATAATGCCCAAAGCCAGCCTTGGCGAAATTGTTGGGTTTCTCGAAAGAGAGGAGGGCGATCGCGTTCTGTGGTCATCGGTTTTCGTTCAATTAGGCAAGGGGCTCGATTTAGATTTATCTTGGCTGATCCGACTGGATTAACGGGGCGATCGTTTCTGGTTTGTTACGTTCTAAACTTTGGGTTCTAGGGAGCGGTGTTGACTTGTTTTGGCCTGCGAAACTCCCGTAGTATGGGAGATCAGGTTTTGTTTTAACCACCCAGTTAACACGCAAATTTAACGAAAAACCCATGAGTACCGTCCTCACTATTCAAGATGATCAATTTGAGCAAGAAGTCATGCAAGCGGAACAGCCCGTTTTAGCCTACTTTTGGGCGGCGTGGTGTGGGCCGTGTAAGCTGGTGTCGCCGTCGATTGAAAAGATAGCGGTGGAGTATAGCGATCGCCTCAAGGTTGTCAAGCTCGAAGTAGACCCCAACCCCGAATCCGTCAAACAGTGCGCCGTGGAAGGCGTGCCCGCCCTGCGAATTTTTAAAAATAAAGAACTCCTCGCCTCCCATGAAGGGGCCATCACCCGGCCCAAAATCATGGAATTTCTCGACCAATATCTCTAGGGGTGTTGGGGCTGCACGAGCGCGATTGCAATCATGCCCGATTCTCGACTGTTGTTCATTTGCTGACCTGAGCTATGAAATTTGCCCATCGTCTTCGCCCGCTTCGGACTAATGTGTTTGCAGATATGGATCGTGCGAAGGGGGAGGCGATCGCCCACGGCCTGCCGATGATTGATCTGTCGTTGGGCTCGTCGGATTTACCCACTCCCCCGGTGGTGCTAGAAGCGATCGCCGCTGCCCTAGATGACCCCAGCACCCACGGTTACGCCCTGTTTCAAAGTACCGCCCCGTTTCGCCACGCAGCAGCGCAGCACTACACCGCAAAATACGGCATTGCTATTGACCCGGAAACCGAGGTGCTCCCCTTGATTGGCTGTCAGGAGGGGACGGCGCATCTGCCCCTGGCGGTGTTGAATCCGGGAGATTATGCCCTGTTGCAAGATCCGGGTTATCCGTCTCATTTTGGCGGCGTGGCATTGGCGGGGGGACAGGTGTACACGATGCCGCTGCGGGCGGAAACGGGGGTTTTGCCGCAGTTTGAGGAGATTCCGACGGATGTGTTGGCTCAGGCGCGGCTGATGGTGTTGAGCTATCCCCACAATCCGACGACGGCGATCGCCTCTCTGGATTTTTTCAAGGCAGCGATCGCCTTCTGTGAGCGTCATGACCTGATCTTGGCCCACGATTTCCCCTATGCCGACATGGTGTTTGAGGGCAGCCCCGCCGCGCCCTCGCTGCTCCAAGCCGACCCGGACAAAACCCGCAGCATCGAGTTTTTCACCTTCT
>CAZCWE010000043.1:0-4952 GCA_964502285.1 uncultured Spirulina sp.
GGCTTCGCCAACGACTCCGCTCAGGGTGCGCTGGTTGAATGTCCTGTACTGAAGTCTTTAGCTCTATTTTTTAAAGAATCATCTTGGATCGTGAGTCAATGAGGATTAAGGTCAATTTAAGGTTTAGTTATGAACGAGCAGGGCGTGGACGTGTTTGATGTGGCAGTGATTGGGGCGGGACTCGCCGGGCTATCCTGTGCGAAACGGCTCCACAGTCAGGGAAAACGGGTGATTGTGCTGGACAAATCGCGGGGGGTGGGGGGACGAGTGGCGACGCGCCGCCTTTACGAGACCCGGATTGATCATGGGCTGGTGTCTTTTGCGATCCAGGGGACTCACACCGAAGCACTGTTACAGGATGAGACGATCCAGGCAACGCTGCGGCCCTGGGAAAATGGCTGGGTGGCTCCGCTGGGAAATACGGCCGTCCTCAAACGTTTAGCGGTGGAATTGGAGATCCAAACGCGATACTGTGTCACGGAACTTAACCAAGTCGGTGCGGGTTGGGAACTGCGGGGCGCAACATCTGATGCAGCGGTTATCCGGGCGCGGGGCTTGGTGATTGCGATTCCTGCGCCGCAAGCGATCGCCCTGCTGGCCACGCTCATGCCGAGTCAGTCGCAACAGGACATCTTGCAATGCCTAGACAGGGTGCGGTTTGATCCCTGTATGACGGTGATGTTGGGGTATCCGTTGTCCTTGGGTGAGCAACTGCCCCGCCGTGGTGTAGTGGCGGAGGGCAATGCCCCGCTGCGGATGGTGATTGAAGATAGCAGCAAACGCCCGAACCCGGCCCAGTTGACCCTGTGTTTGCACAGCACCCCGGAGTTTGCCCAGCAATATGTAGATCGTCACGATTGGGAAACGGCAATTCAGCCGCTGATCCAGCAATGGATCACCCAAGGTGGCCCGGCGTTTCAGATGCCCCTCTGGAGTCAGGGGCATCGTTGGCGCTATGGGTTCACTCGGCAGGCCTTGGGGATGGCCTGTGTGGGGCAACGGTGGCCTGCGCCGTTGGTGTGTTGTGGGGATTGGTGTTTGGGGGCGCAGATTGAGGCGGCGATCGCATCTGGGGTGGCGGCGAGTGAGTGGATTTTAGCGACCTTAGACCCATGTTGAGCGGGGCGATCGCCTCACGGGTGCGTTCTCCGTGGCCCCTGCCTCGGCCAATGCCCGGTTGGTGATTCCAATTTTTGTCGCGTAAGATGGTCACCATGAAGAACTTATCTTTACTCTGTCCAACGGTTATCCCCTGCTGGCGACTGTCATCAATAGATCGTTGGCTGTTGTTCAGGGGGGCTTAGCCCCATCCGTGGTCATGGCATATTCCCTTTTAAGTCGGTTTCAGGGGGGTTTACTCGGCAGTTTTATCCGGGCGATCGCAAACCCCAGTCTTGCTGATTTTGCGCGGTGGGACGCGGTGAAGCAGTCGCTCCTGCGCTCTCTGAGCCAGACACCAACGGCATCGCTACAGTCCGATGGTGTGCTGGCGGCGTTGTTGCCCGCTGATGTGACGCCGGCCATGCGATCGCGCTGTTTAGCCGGGTTGGCTTGGGCGATCATGCCGCTGCTCTGTCGATGCTATGGGGCTCAGCCTGGGGTTCCGGCGGCCCTGAGCCATTGGCTGGGGCAGGATGCGATCGCCGTTGATTGGCTCTGGGTGTGGGCGATCGCCGTTCACCAGGGTCTCCAAGGGCAATGGCCGAGCCGTCAGTGGTACACCGCCCTCGCCCAAGACTATGGCGTTCTCGCTCCCGTGACCACCGGCCTCACCCAGGGATGGAGCCGCGACCAAATGGCCGCCCGCCTCACCACCACCCCTAGCCCAGAGCTGCCCATCGCCCTCTACTGCGCTTGGTCTACCCCGGAAGATGTGAGCCTCAGCCTTAGCCGGGCTGAGCGTCACAGCCCCCTCACAGCGGCGTTAACGGCGACATTAATGGGACTGTACCATGGGCAAGCGATCGCGCCCCGTGCCAGGGAGCATCCCCTGTGGTCTATAATTCAACAACTCTTTGCCCAGTGGGCGGGGTTAGACCCCCAGGGGCAATGGCATGAGCAATGGGACTTAGGGGCGATCGCCCCGGCCGGTTGTTTACAGGCCCAACACCGCCGCCCCTTCCCCTCCGATGGGCCCTAATTCTGTTCAAGCCTTCAAACGGGTAAGTTTTCCTGACCTCTCCACAGCCATAAGCCACTAAATATCATTCTACTGAGGTTTTAGTCGTCCCAATGAACCCACTACACAGTCTCCAACAACGTCTCACCCACTGGCTGCACCCGCCCCACCCCGCCCGGCGACTGGAATCAAAACCCACCATTCCCCACTCGATCATGGTGCTGTTTATCGGGATTTCTCTCACCAGTGTGCTGGGGTATCGCTTCTACAATCAGCCGCAACTCAAAGAAGGAACCCGCGCCCCGAAAAGTGTGTGGGCCAGCCGTGATGCAGAAGTCGTGGATCAAGAACTGACCGATGAACAACGCAAAGCAGCCCAAACCGGCTTAGTCCAAGTGCTGCGCATTGATCCTGCCGTTAACCAAGAGATTCAGGCCGCCTTAGAAAAGTTCCTGACGGAGGTGGAAACCTTGCGCGGAACGGCGGGCGCGTTTCCGTTTGTGGAAGAGGATGTGTTGTCCTTGCCGACCCAACGGTTTTTGCGGGCGAGCAGTGCGGTGGATTGGCAAATGGTGTTGTCTTCCGTTAACCAGTCCACCGAGAACGACACCGAAGCTCAGACCGATCCGGTCTCTACCCTCAGCCCGCCCTTGCCGCGTCTGCGTCAGGTGCTCTCCTTGAGTGCGGGGGATGATCTGGGCTCTCAACCCCAAGCGGCTCTGGTGCCGGGCAATGCCTCGCGGAACTTAGCCACGCAGCAAGCGATCGCTGAACTCGATCTTTATCGCCAACAGGAGGACAGCCAATCGATCGAAACCCTGATCCAAACCATTGAAGTGGTGCGCGACAGCTATCGCCAAGCCCAAAACCTACTCCAAAAAAAGGAAATCGATTCGGCGCAATACGACTATCAATTAGCCCTTTTAGATGTGCGCGATCAAGTCTGGGTGGAGACCCAAGACGGACTCCGCACGATCCTGAGTCGGATGTTGGCCCAAGGCTTTCCCCCCGGTATTCCGGAGGAGCTGAAACGAAACGCCGTCATGGTGCAATCCCAAGCGATGCTTCCCGATGGCACGCTACCGATGGCCACCACATTACTAACGGACATTCTCAAACCCAACCTCACCACGGATAAAGGCGAAACCAAACGCCTCGCCGAACAGGCGGCCGAAGCCGTTGATCCGGTGGTCTATATGGTGGCGCAGGGGGAATTGATTGTGCGGGCGGGCCAGGAGATCACCCGGCGCGAGTTTGTCTTGCTCGATGAATTTAACGAGAGTCGGCGGGGCATCGATTGGCATGGTCTTGCGCAAACTGGCGGCCTCGTGGTGGGCAGTATGGGGATTTTCTGGCTGGCGAAGCGGCGGTTTGGGGTGCGGCTCCGCTGTCGCGATCGCATTCTCCTCTGTTTGCTCAGTCTCAGCACGCCGTTGATGATGCACCTGCAACAGAATAATTTAGCCGCCGTGGGTCTGTTGGGCAGCAGCTTCTTTAGCCCGGCCCTGGCGGTCACCCACATTACCCTGATGACGGGGTTATCGATCTTTAGCGCGACGCCTTGGACGACGGCGGCGTTGATGTCCTGGGAATCGATTTTAGCTGGGGCTGCCGGGGGAATTGTGGCGGCGACGGTGGCGGGACGGTTGCGATCGCGCGAAGAATTGGCCCTCCTCGGCGGTTCTGTCGGCCTCACCCAAGGCACGATCTATTTTGTCGTCACCCTGATGTGGAGTTCCACCGCTGGGGTGATTTGGTCGGTGGTCTTACCGGCGGCGGCCATTTTTGGCCTGTCGGGGTTGGCGTGGTGTATTGTCGCCCTCGGTCTGTCGCCCTATCTGGAACGCTTATTTGACCTCGTCACGCCGATCCGGTTGGCGGAACTCTCTAACCCCAACCGTCCCCTCTTGAAACGCTTGGCCACCGAAGCCCCCGGCACGTTTCAACACACCCTCTTCGTGGCGACCCTCGCCGAAGCTGCCGCCCGCGAACTCCATTGCAATGTGGAACTGGTGCGGGCGGGGACGCTCTACCATGACATCGGCAAAATGCACGATCCCCTCGGTTTCATTGAAAACCAGATGGGCGGCCCCAATAAGCACGACGAAATTAACGACCCCTGGCGCAGTGCCACGATTATTAAAAAACACGTCAGCGAAGGGTTAGCGATCGCCCGCCGTTACAATCTCCCCGAAGCCCTCCAAGACTTCATCCCGGAACACCAAGGCACGATTTTGATTTCCTATTTCTATTTCCAAGCCAAGCAGCGGGCCCAAAGTGAAGGCGTGGATGTGGAAGAGCAGCAATTCCGTTATGTGGGGCCCATCCCCCAATCTCGCGAAACGGGGATCGTGATGCTGGCGGATGCCTGCGAAGCGGCGTTGCGATCGCTCAAAGATGCCACCCCGGAAACTGCCCTGAGTATGGTGAAGAAAATTTTCCGCGCCCGCTGGCAAGATCATCAACTGGATGAATCGGGTCTGCGCTGGGAAGAACTCCCGACGATCGCCGAAGTGTTCGTCCGCGTCTGGCAACAGTACAACCACCAACGCATCGCCTACCCGAAAGCCGCCCTCGAACCCCAACCCTCCAAATCTCCCTAGTGGGGATTTAGGGAGAGCGATCGCAACTTAGGCCAACGGTTGAACTAGGCCAACGGTTGAACGTTATGGATCAGCAGGAGCCTCCAGGAGGGGGCCGCTCGCTTGGGGATAAGGGCAAAATTGATAGCCGATGCAAACAAGAGCTTCGTTAAACTGAAACCAGATTCAAACGGGGCAGATTATGGCGATTCAAAGCACCTACGGCAATGGCAAGGATTCCGGGCGATCGC
>CAZCWE010000043.1:5039-15373 GCA_964502285.1 uncultured Spirulina sp.
AATCCCTGACGGACTACGTGGGGCAAAAGGATCTAAAAGCGGTGTTACAGATTGCGATCGCAGCGGCCCAATCTCGCCAAGACCCCCTCGATCACACCCTCTTTTACGGGCCGCCCGGTCTGGGGAAAACCACCATGGCCCTAATCCTCGCGGCGGAAATGGGGGTACAGTGCAAAATCACCGCTGCCCCCTCCCTGGAACGCCCCCGCGACATCACCGGCCTGTTGGTCAACCTCCAAAAAGGTGACATCCTCTTCATCGACGAAATCCACCGCCTCAACCGGATCACCGAAGAACTGCTCTACTCCGCCATGGAAGATTTTCGCCTCGATATCACCATCGGCAAAGGCCAATCCGCCCGCACCCGCAGCCTGCCCCTGCCGCCCTTCACAATCATCGGCGCGACGACGAACATGGGAGCCCTTACCTCGCCCCTGCGCGATCGCTTCGGCCTGATTCAACGCTTGCGGTTTTATGAGGTGGACGAATTGAGTGCGATCGTCACTCGTAGCGCGGCGCTGTTTGATGTGCCGATCACCCCCGATGGAGCCGCCGAAATCGCCCGCCGCGCCAGGGGTACGCCCCGGATCGCCAACCGTCTCCTGCGCCGCATCCGGGACTATGCCCAAGTCAAAGCCCTAGGAGACATCACCGCCCCCGTGGCCACCGCTGCCCTCGAACTCCTCAACGTAGACCCCAGGGGGTTAGATTGGACAGACCGCCTCGTTTTGACGACGATGATCGAACAGTTCAACGGCGGGCCGGTGGGGGTGGAGGCGATCGCCGCTGCCACCGGTGAAGATTCGCGTACTATCGAAGAAGTGTACGAACCCTACCTGCTGCAAATCGGCTTTATTAACCGCACCGCCCGCGGCCGCGTCGCCACCCCCAACGCCTATGAACATCTTGGCTATCGCCCGGAATCGTCCCAAACCAGCCTGTTTTAATCCCACCCCCTGAGAGGTTCACCCATGGTTACATTCACTCAACTACTCGCCGCCGGATTCGCTGCCACCCTCGTCCTGTCCAGTTGCGCCAACTCCACGACTCCCACGCCAGAACCCGCCCCGGAGCCGGCTCAAACCTCGACCCCCACCGAAGCCCCGGCCCCCACGGCGGACGGTGCGATCGTCCGTACCGGCACTTGGCAAGACGCGGAACACCCCACCAGCGGCACGGTCACCATTGAAGAAACCGACGGCGATCGCGTCCTCATCCTCGGCGACGATTTCAAAACCGACCCCGGCCCCGACCTCACCGTTGTTCTCCATACTTCCCCCAACATCCTCGAAACCACTGACCCCCCCGCCTACGGCCTCGAAGAGGGGGACTACATCCTGCTCGACCTCCTGGAATCCCCCACGGGTGAACAGACCTATCCGATTCCCGCCGATGTGGATCTTGATACCTACCAATCCGCCGCGATCTGGTGTCGCGAATTTAACGCCACTTTCGGTGTCGCCTCCCTGAACCCCAATTAAGTCCTGTGGCCGTGACGATCTGGGGGCATCCGGGAGTGATTCGCAGCGATCGCCCTGCGGCAGAGACGGATCGGATGGAGGCTTAGGAGCGGCTGCCGCGTGGATCGAGGGCATCGCGGAGTCCGTCGCCGAGGAGGTTAAACGCCAAGACCGTCAGGGTGATGAAGAGGCCCGGAAAGAGAATCGTCCAGGGCGAGGAGAGGGAATAGCCGCCTTTGAAGGCATCGGAGAGCATCGTGCCGAGTTCTGGGGTGGGGGGTTGTGCGCCCAGCCCTAAAAAGCCTAGCCCGGCGGCTTCGAGGGTGGCGGTTCCGATCGCAAGGGTGGCTTGGACGACAATCGGGGCGAGGCTGGCGGGAAGGATGTGGATGAAGATGATGCGGGGCGATCGCGCTCCAAAGGCTCGCACGGTTTGAATGAATTCCTGTTCGCGGATCGACAGCACCATACTGCGGGTGAGGCGAATGAACTTGGGCACTTGGACAACCCCCACAGCCACCATCACACTGGCGACGCTGGGGCCCGTGACGGTGACGACGGCGATCGCTAGCAAAATCGAGGGAAACGCCAGCATCACATCCGTAAACCAGCCGATCAGGCTTTCCCAACCGCCCCGAAAATAGCCCGCCACCAACCCCAGCAACACCCCCAGCAGCAGCCCCAACAACACCGACACCAAGCCAATCACCAAAGATGTGCGCAGCCCGTACCACACCAGGCTGAGAATGTCGCGCCCCAGCCCATCGGTGCCAAACCAAAATTCTAAGCTGGGGGGGGTCAAGCGGGCGGCATAGTTGCGATCGGTGGCGGGGTCGTAGGGGTTGAGCACCGGGGCGAGGAGGGCCAAACCGATGATCCCGGTGGTGATCATCAGGCCAATCACGCCAGAGGTGGATTCCAAAAAGCGTTGGAGCGATCGCTGTTGACGCAGCCAAGCGAGGCGATGGGGTTGAGGGGTGGAGGTCATGACAGATACGGGCTGAAAGGGGTGATGGGGGGAGCTTATTTATACTGAATGCGGGAATCGAGGAGGGCGTAGGAAATATCCACCAGTAGGTTAATCAAGACAAAGGCGATCGCCACAAAAAAGACACCGCCCTGCACCACGGGATAGTCCCGCGCCAAGATGCCGTCATAAATCCACTTGCCAATGCCGGGCCAGGAAAAAATCGTTTCCGTGAGGATCGCACCACCGAGTAACGTCCCAAACTCTAGGCCCACCACCGTTACCACGGGCAACATGGCATTTTTGAGGGCGTGCTTGCAGATCACCCAGACTTCGAGCAGCCCCTTGGCGCGGGCGGTGCGGATGTAGTCCTGGGAGAGCACTTCGAGCATGGCGCTGCGGGTAATCCGGGCGACGATCGCGAGGGGGATCGTGCTCAGGGTGAGGGCAGGGAGACAGAGGTGGGCGATCGCATCACGAAAGGCTGCCCCATTGCCCTGGATGAGCGTATCGAAAAGGTAAAAGCCGGTGATCGGCTCGAAACCCGACGAGGCATCCACACTGAGGCGACCACTGGGCGGCAGCCATTGCAGATTGACCGCAAACAGATACACCAGCAGCAGCCCCAACCAATAGACCGGCATCGAAACGCCCAGCAGGGAGGTACTCATCGTCAGGTTATCGATCCAGCTATTTTTGCGCACGGCGGCAATCACCCCGGCGGGAATGCCGATCAGGAGGGCGATCGCCATCGCGGCCACGGATAGCTCAAAGGTGGCGGGCCAGCGAATCCGGATTTCGTCAATAATCGGAAACCCGGTGAAGATACTTTGGCCAAAATCGAGGCGGATCGTATTCCATAAAAAGTTGAGGTATTGCAGCGGCAGCGGATCGTTGAGTCCCATCCGTTCCCGCAAAACTTCGATTTGATCGGGGGAGGCGCGATCGCCCAACATCACCACCGCCGGATCGCCCGGAATCAACCGCAGCAGCGCAAACACCAACAGCGTGATGCCCAACAACACCGGAATCAGTTGAATTAATCGCCGAATAATATAACGCCCCATGCTGTCCTAATCTCAATAATGTCCCCAGTCTTGATGCGATCGCGTTTCCCCTGGGGGATGCCAGCACCATGGGTCGTGGGGCGCAGGCTTGTGACCCGCACCCCACAACCAGCCCGCTAGTCCTTCGCGATCAGTTCAAAGGTTTCCGACCCCAAGGGGCTGGGGTCCCAATCGGTAATATTAGTGCGTTTCGCCAAGAGCGGTTGAGAGTGAACAATGGGAATCCGCACCGCTTCCTCAAAGAGGAGTTCATCCACTTCGGCGTAGAGTTCGCCCCGTTGGACTGCGTCCCCTTCAGCGCGGGCCTCGTCGAGAAGTTGGAAGACGCGATCGTTCGTCCAGCCGCCGAGATCTTCCGTGGCACCGGGCCCAAAGTGGGCATAGAGGAAATTATCGGGATCGCCGTAGTCCCCCGTCCAGCCCAGCATGAACGCTTGGAAACCGGGAGGAGTGTTGCGATCTTCGAGGTATGCGCCCCAGTCTTTGGTTTGCAGGGTGACGTTAATGCCGATGGTGCTGAGTTCGGCGGCGAAGGCTTCCGCGATCGGTTTGGGATTGGGGAAGTAGGGACGGCTGACGGGCATATACCACAGTTCAAGGTCAAAGCCGTCGGGATAGCCTGCCTCGGCAAGGGCTGCTTTGGCCGCTTCGGGATCATAGACATAATCATCCACCGCATCGGATTGGGAGTCGGCCATGGAGGGCGGGGTAAAGTGTCCATCGGTTAATCCCAGGTCACCCCAGAACGCTTGGACGATTTCTTCTTTGTTAATCGCTTGGGCGATCGCTTGCCGCACCTCTGGGGATTGCAGCGGTTCATAGCTGGGATTCAGGGCCAAATAACCAACGTTAAACGACGGACGATACACCGCTTCAAGGTTTTCATCCTCATCAATTTCCGTCAGTTGATCCGGGGTGAGATCCACGGTGAAATCCAACGCCCCGGCCCGCAGTTGGGCCAAGCGTGCCGCCGGATCATCCACAAAGCGGATCACCAACTCTTCTTCGAGGGGTAGGCCGTCTTTCCAGTAATCAGGGTTGGCGGTGAGGGTGATGCGATCGCCCGATTGCCATGCTTGGAACACAAACGGCCCCGTCCCCACCGCAAGACCCGCCGGAGTGCCATAGTCCGCCGCTGATTCTTGGATGGCGGTGGGGCTAGCCATGCCAAAGTAGCCCGATGCTAACGCTGCCGGGAATGCTGCAAAGGGTTGGTTAAGGACAAATTCCACCGTATCTTCATCCACCGCGCTCACGCTGGCGAGGATCGAATTCTCATCGCCTTTGTAGCCGCCGAACAAGTACGACCAAATTTCGTAGAGTTTCCCCTCATCCCGATAGCCAAATTCAAACTCCGCATCCCACCAGCGGGTGATGTTAAACACCACGGCTTCGGCATCGAAGGGCGTACCATCGTGGAACGTCACCCCCGACTGCAAATCAAACGTCCAAGTCAAGCCATCGTCCGACACAGACCATTCCGTGGCCAAGCTCGGCTCTAGGTCAGTGGTGCCGGGGACAAAATCAATTAAGCGGTTATAAATTTGTTGTTGAACAATGATCGAGTTGCCGTCGGTAATATTGCCCGGTTCGAGGTTGACGGGCTGCCCCCCTGAGCCGTACACCAGGGCCCCGGTGGCGGCCTCTTCGGTGGCGGCGGGTTCGGTGGAATCGGTTTCGGGGGTGTTGGGACTACCGCAGTTGGCGAGAGTCAAGGCCAAGACGCAGGCCAGTAGACCGGTGATGAATAATCGTAAGGAACGCCGAATTCGCATAGGTAAAGTTGTGATTGTATAGGGTAGTGGACGTGATGCCTGAGGGCTGAGCGGACGTGATACCTGAGGGCTGAGGGTGCGCTAGGGATTATGGTAGGAGTGAGCTTGCCTGATTTGGATCAGGCTTACGAAAATCTTTTGATTTGACCGGAGCGATCGCAATATTGGTACGTTTTTGAACATCGGGTTTGCTCATAATGAACCACAAAGTCACAGAGCAATCCGTATCCTGAAGCGCAATCTCCCGATCAAAACGCCACACAGCGTTTTTCAACTGTTGCGATCGCGCTGCATCCCCTCCCCCGGCACTTTGGCTGAACTGTTATGACCTCTCCTCTCCTCGACATTCGCAATCTCTCGGTTCACTTTCCCAGCAAAAACGGCATTACCTATGCGGTGCAGTCGGTCTCGATGACCGTCAATGCCAGTGAAACCCTGGGCATTGTGGGGGAATCCGGGTCAGGAAAATCCGTCACCTCCCTCGCCACCATTGGGCTATTGCCGCCCCAAACCCAGATCACTGGGGAAATTTGGTTTGATGATCCGACGACTGACGCGCCGCCCGTCAATGTCTTGACCCTCTCGCCAGAGGAACGCCGTTTGCTGCGGGGGGGACGGATTGCGATGATTTTTCAGGAGCCGCTCACGTCGTTGAATCCTGTGTTTACCTGTGGGAATCAAGTGATCGAGGCGATCGTGCTGCATCAGGGCTGCGATCGCACCACCGCCGCCCAACGCGCCATCGACCTCTTCACAGAAGTGAAACTCCCCGACCCCGCACAGGTGATGAAACGGTATCCGCATCAATTATCGGGCGGTCAACAACAGCGGGTGATGATTGCGATCGCCCTCAGCGGCAACCCCTCACTGTTGATCGCCGATGAACCCACCACCGCCCTTGATGTCACAATCCAAGCGACGATTTTAGACTTGTTGCGAGACTTGCGCCGCTCGCGACAGATGGCGGTAATGTTCATTACCCATGACATGGGCGTTGTGGCGGAAATTTCCGATCGCGTTGCCGTCATGTATCGGGGCAAACTGGTGGAAACCGCCACAGCCTATCAACTCTTCACCCATCCCCAACACCCCTACACCCAAGGCCTGCTCAACTGTCGCCCCCGCCCCGATCAACGGTTAAAGCGGCTGCCCACCGTGGCGGATTTCATGGTGGTCACGACGACGGCAAGCGGTGAATTGCAGATTGAGGCAAAGGTTCACACCGATGCAGAACAAACGCAACTGTTAGAGCAAGTCAG
Organism: uncultured Spirulina sp.; assembly: GCA_964502285.1. GTDB lineage: Bacteria > Cyanobacteriota > Cyanobacteriia > Cyanobacteriales > Spirulinaceae > Spirulina. Next base: position 11,568 of record CAZCWE010000043.1, read on the forward strand.
CGATCGCGCCCAAGCCGACCATGTGGAGCAACTGCAAGCCCACGCGCCGATCCTCTCGGTGCAAGGCTTAACCAAAGAATTTCCGGTGCGGAAGGGGTGGCTCGGCAAGTCTACGCCGTTGCGGGTGGTGGATGCGGTGAGCTTTGAGGTGTATCCTGGCGAAACCTTGGGTCTAGTGGGGGAATCGGGTTGTGGTAAATCGACCCTGAGCCGGTGTTTGCTGCGGTTGATTGAACCCACATCCGGGACGGTGACTTTTGACGGTCAATCGGTGCTGAGTTTGGATGAAACGGCGATGCGATCGCTCCGGCGCAAAATGCAAATCATCTTCCAAAATCCCTACGGTTCCCTCAACGGTCGGCAAAGCATCGGAGCCGCCTTGATCGAACCGATGATCATCCATAACCTGCACAGCACCGAAGCCGAGCGACGCGCCAAAGCCACGGATCTACTGGAGCGCGTCGGTCTTGATGCCAGCGCCCTGCAACGGATGCCCCACGAATTTTCCGGCGGTCAACGCCAGCGGATTTGCATCGCCCGCGCCCTCGCCTGTCAACCGCAATTCATTATTTGTGATGAATCGGTGTCTGCCTTGGATGTGTCGGTACAGGCGCAGGTGTTGAACCTCCTCAAGGATTTGCAAGCTGAGTTTGGCCTCACCTATATCTTCATCTCCCACGATCTCAGTGTGGTGAAGTTTGTCAGCGATCGCATCATGGTGATGAATCAAGGGCGCATTGAAGAAATCGGCCTCGCCGATGACCTCTATAACAATCCCCAGCAGCCCTACACCCAATCATTAATTCAAGCGATTCCCTCAGTAGATCTAGAAGCCCTCAGCCCCACCTAACACCAGATCCACACCACCGAGGGCTGAGCGGTATCACCGAGGGCTGAGCGGTATCACCGAGGGCTGAGCTTGTCGAAGCCCGGCCGCTTACCCTTCGACAGGCTCAGGGTGCGCTGTATCTATGATTTGTCGAAGCCCGGCCGCTTACCCTTCGACGACCCTCAGGGTGCGCTGTATCTATGATTTGTCGAAGCCCGGCCGCTTACCCTTCGACAGGCTCAGGGTGCGCTTCGAGGGTTAGGTTTGCACCGCGTCACTCGTGACAGTCTTGCCAAGTCGCGATCGCGCTCACGATCGCATCAATTGCCTCCCGCTGTTCACCTGTAGACTGGGCCGTCCGATTCACCACCACACTAAACACCAGCGGCGTTGTACTGCTGGGGCGAAGATAGCCCGACAACGCCGAAACCCCCGTCATTGTGCCCGTTTTCGCGACAACCTGACCCATCACAGCGGGAGCCGTGAGCCGACGGCGCAGCGTGCCGTTCGTGCCGCTGATCGGGAGCGATTGGATAAACGGGACAAAGATTGGCGGGGGCTGCTGGGTCATGGCTTGGAGGAGTTGCGCGATCGCCGCCGGGCTGACGAGATTATGGCGGGACAGGCCAGAACCATCCACGAGACGGTAGGCATCCGGATCTATCCCCAGATCGCTTAAGGTGCGAGTCAGGGCCGTTAAACCCGCCTCACCGTCGCCCAACTGTTGAAGCAGAGCTTCGGCGTAGAGGTTATCACTGGGTTGGTTGGTGGCGTAGACGAGGGTGGCGAGGGATGGGGAGGCGTGGGTGATGCTGGGGGGGGTGTCGGGCGGGGGCGCGATCGCACTTTCGGCCACGGTAATCCCGGCGCGGTTAAGGGTATAGCGCAGGGTAGCGAGAAAATAGGCCGTCGGGTCAAACACCGCCATCCCCCAGGACGAATACCGCCCCGCATTGGCCGCGAGTTCCCCCGTGATCGTTAATTCATTCGTCCCAAAGCGGCGGCGAATCTCCATGCTGTAGGGGGTATCGTCGGGAGCCGTCACCCCTTGATTGACCCAATCCCATTGCCGCAGCGCGATCGCATCGTCGCTCTCCAACCGCACCGGCTCCCCCACCCCTTGGGGCAACAGCGTGATCTGAAAGGCATTGTCATTGAGGATCAGCCGATTCACCGCCATACCGTAGTAAAAATTGAGGTCGTAATTTTCCCAGGTGTCGGGCCGTTGGGCATAGGCGGGGGTTGCATCATCCACAGTGAGCCGTTCGATGTGGCGCACTCCTTGCGATCGCAACTCCGCAGCCCATTGGGTTAAATCAGCGGTCGTCAGGCTCGGATCGCCGCGCCCCGACAGATGGAGGCGATCGAGGCGGGGAGGATTGCCCACTGGATAGATCGGGGTGGAAATTTGGAAATCCGGGCCGAGCTGAAGCAGGGCGGCGGCAGTGGTGAAGAGTTTCACATTCGAGGCGGCGATGGTGTGAATTGCGCCATTGTGCTCGTACAGCGGCTCACCCGTGGGCGGCGCGACGACAATGCCCCAGTGCGATCGCGCCCATTGGGGCTGCTCGATCACCCCTTCCACTGCCGCCGCCAACGAGGCCGGGCAGGTTTCCGCCGCTACGGCTCCCGGCATCCCAACCCCCAAAAATCCCAGACACAGAGCCGCGATCGCCCCGATTTTCCGGCCCCGCTGCTGTGGGTTAACGTCACGCTGTACAGTAGCCCTAAGCTCCCTCATTTCTTTCCCCTTGAGTCATGATTAAACTCTATACCAACCGCCTCTCCAATAATGCCCGCCGCGTCCAGGTTGCGCTCCTCGAAAAAGGGCTAGCGGCGGAGTTGATTCCGGTCAAGCTCAATGGTGAACAGTTTCAGCCCGATTTTCTAACCCTCAACCCCTTCCACAAAGTGCCGGTCTTAGTGGATGGCGATCTGACGCTGATCGAATCCCTGGCGATTTTGGACTATCTCGATGCTCAATATCCTGACCCGCCCCTGCTCCCCGCCGCCCCCCGCGATCTCGCCCTGGTGCGGATGCTCACTCAGGTGCAAATCCACGAAATGACACCGCTGATCTATCCCCTCCTCAAGGAAAAGGTGAATGTTGCCGTGGATGCGGCCACGGTGGAGGCGGCCCAAGCCCAGATGCAAACGGTGTTGAACTTTTACGATCGCCACCTCAACGAGCGTGATTATTTGGCAAGCCACTCAACCCAACCCGATGGAAGTGATGACCGCCTTGCCACAAATCCGCGCCGTCTTGAAGCAGCGGGGATAATGGGGATGATCTTGCGTCGCTTGCGAAAGGGTGCGATCGCGCTCCTGGCGGTTTTCGTGATTGTCTTGGCCTACATGACCCAGATCGAACCGCGCTGGCTTCAGGTGCAGACGGTGGATCTCACCTTGCCCCATCTTCCGGCCGCCTTCGACGGGTTCACCTTGGTGCAAATTAGCGATCTTCATGTGGATTCTCTCAGCGATCGCACCTTGCGCCGGATGGTGCGCTGGGCCAATTACCAAGCCCCCGACCTGATCGCCCTGACCGGCGATTTTGTCACCCAACGGGATGATCTAGAGCGCGATCGCCCCCGCCTGGAAATCCTCAGCGCCCTAGAAGCCAAGGCGGGACGGTTCGCCGTCTTGGGCAATCATGACTATTGGGCGAATCCGTTGGTGGTGCGCCATATCCTGGGGGTGGCGGGGATTGAGGATCTGAGTAATCGGGTGGTGCAGATCGATCGGGATGGGGCAACGATTGCGATCGCGGGCATTGATGACCTGATGGCCGGTGATCCCGATCTGCCGCAAGTGCTCGACGCGCTGCCCCCGGATGGCTGCGCGATCCTCTTGGTGCATGAGCCGGACTTTGCCGACGAAGCTGCCGCCACCCACCGCTTTGATCTCCAACTGGCGGGCCATTCCCACGGCGGCCAAATCCGCATCGGCCCGCCCCGCATCCTCCCCCCCCACGCCC
>CAZCWE010000044.1:0-4446 GCA_964502285.1 uncultured Spirulina sp.
ATCCTCTTCCTCTCCGATGTGGAAGCCGAACTCGATGCCGCCGCCGCCGCTGGTTTCCACACCCTGCAACTGGTGCGCCCTGGCACAACCGCCAGCTCCCACCATGCCACGGCCAGCACCTTCGACGCAATCACCGATCAACTGCCCGCCCTCGGCCTTTAACGCACCTCGAAGTTACAAACTGCTCGAATCGAGGCTTTCCGCTTCGCCAGCCGTTTGGGGGAGGTGCAGGCCACATTCTTGTTTCATGCCCTGGAAGCGGGTGTCGCGTTCGTGGGTGTCGTCTTCCATGAGGGGGCGGCTTGAATGCCAATCGCCCACGGTGGTATAGCCCAGGTCAAAGAAAGGGTGATAGGGCAAATCATGGCGCGTCAGGTAATCATAAATATCTTTGGCGTTCCAATTGAGGATCGGCAAGATTTTATGGAGATTGCCTTGGCGGTTGACAAAGTTGAGAGTGCGGCGGTGTTGGGTTTGGTTGCTGCGGAGTCCGGCAAGCCAAGCAGTGGCCTTGAGGTCTTGGAGTGCCCGTTGCATCGGTTCGACTTTGCGGATTTGGTCGTAGCGGTTGAGGGCTTCGAGGTCGTTGTGTTCCCAGAGTTTGCCGTAGAGGGCTTCCATGCGGGCGGGGGACATGGGGGATTGGTACACCTTGAGGTTGAGGCGGAGGCGTTGGGTGAGGTCGGCGGCGAAGCGATAGGTTTCTGGGGGGAGGTAGCCGGTGTCAATCCAGATCACGGGAATGTTGGGAATCACGGCGGTGACGAGGTGGAGCATCACGGCGGCTTGAATCCCGAAGCTGGTGCTCATGACCACGCCACTGCCGAAGGTTTGACCGCTCCAGGTGACGATGTCTTGGGCCGTGACTCGCTCAAATTGGGAGTTCAACGCATCCAGGTTGAGATTGGTAGAGGGGGCAGTGACGGTCATAAGCAAGTCTGAGATAGCACAATATAGGGCTGGGGCTGGGCAGCCGGGGGCGTTGAACCGTGGCAATGGCTGCGATATTGAGTCGTTTGGGGGGGCGATCGCAATCGTTCAGCCCAACCGAGTCATGCCAAGACTCAGGCATGATGAGAGGTGCGATCGCAAACGGGATCAATTTGCATGAATCGGCTTTCTCAGTGTACACCGATCGTCCAAACCGAAAATAGGGGAGTCCGGTGGTAACATCCGACCCCACCCCCCCCAGCCGCTGCCCACCGCGACACCTGTGGCCCTAACGGTCTTGGATCATCAAGTACGGTTGATTGTGTTCGCCTTTATAAATTTGGGTGGGGCGGAAAATTCGGTTTGTGCTGAGCTGTTCACGCCAATGGGCGAGCCAGCCCGCGACCCGTGCGATCGCAAAAATCGGCGTAAACAAATCCGTAGGAATCCCCAACTTGCGGTACACCAACCCCGAATAAAAATCCACATTGGCATAGATACCCTTCTGGCCGAGGCGCGATTCCACCTCTTTTTCCAGTTCAATGGCAATGTCATAGAAGGGATCATGGCCCATCTGTTCAAACAGCCGCTCTGCCAACCCTTGCAAAATCGTCGCCCGTGGATCTTTCACCTTATAGACCCGATGGCCAAAGCCCATGATCCGCTTCTTGTTTGTGACGCAATCATCTACATAGGCTTTGACATTCTCCACCGAGCCAATTTCTTGGAGCATCTCGATCACCTCTTCGTTGGCCCCACCGTGGAGCGGCCCCGCCAAGGTTCCCACCGCCGACGCCACCACCGCGTAGGGGTCGGTCATCGTCGAAGCCGTCACCATCGCCGAAAAGGTCGAAGCGTTGATCGTATGTTCGGCATGGAGCAGGAGGCACACATCAAACACGCGGGCGGCGATCGTATCCGGGACACGCTCCGTCAGCATATAGAGAAAGTTCGTGGAATAGTCGAGGTCATCATTGGGCTGGATCGGGTCGTTACCCTTGCGCATCAGTTGAAACGCCGCCACCATCGTGGGGATTTTCGCCAACAACCGCACCACCGCTTCCCGGATGTACTGGGGATCATTCAGGGCCCGCCGTGAGTAGAAAAGCCCCAACGCCGCCGCTGAGGTTTGCAGTGCATCCATCGGGTGGCCGGACTCCGGGAAACATTTCATCATGTCCCGAATCCGATACTTAATCCGACGATGAAACCGGATTTCCGTCTCAAAGTCCCCCAGTTCATCCGCCGTGGGCAACTTACCCCAGATCAACAGATAGGCCGTTTCCAAAAAGGTGCTTTTTTGGGCCAGTGCTTCGACCGGGATACCACGATATTCTAGGATGCCTTGTTTACCATCGACGTAGCTAATGGCAGATTGGGCCGCAGGCACATTCTCTAGGCCAGGAATATATTCACAAGCGGTCATAACGTTTCCCTATAAACGAGCAAAAATCTTCTGAGGTTAACTTACCCTATAACTGAGTCTCCGTGGTGAATAGGTAGATTAATTTTAGGAATAGGACTGGATGTTTCGATAAATTGTGGTGAGTGATACAAAACTGTGATTGGGTGGATTATTGTGCAAAAATCTCAGTGAAATGATTGCATTTTTTTTAAGATTTTGATTCAGTGTCCCCTCGCTTCATGTTGATTTACAGTCGGGGGTTAATCGTAATATTGAGTGATATTTATTCATGGTGGGCGATCGCAGGATTTTGAACGCGGCAAAATACTCTTATTAGGTGTACCTCATTAGGTTTGAGCGAGCTGATCTAAAACATCAAAAATAGCCATGCAAAACACCATAAGCATGGGAGCGATCAATGGATAGCCTGACCGTTTTACGGTCACAAAATGCTGCTTTTAAGCTGTTTTTATCGGGTTGTCACAGATTCAAACGAAGAACTATTTTGGTTTATTTGGGACTGTTTTGTTTAACCCGATCGCTGGTGCTATCTAAGAAATTGGTCACCACTTGAAGCAGTTTATGGACTCCATCACTGCCCCCGGCAATGAGGCCGCCCGTTAACAACACATCAACCAGTTCCACCATGATCGTTTGAAACGGTTGCGCCTGCTCAATATCCACCAGGATTGTCAGCGATCGCACCCCACTCGCGCTGATCAACAGGCCGAGGATCAACGCCGACCAGAGGGCGATCCGGGTGGTTTCAGCCCGGTAGCGCGATCGCTCTTTTTGGCAGGTTCGCACCTGAGCGAGGGCCGCGTCGAGTGCGTCGGGATGGGGCGGATCGGCTTCTTGGCAGGCGGTGAGGGCGGCTTTGGCTTCGTTGAGGGCGAAGGTTAAGGCCAGTTCATCGGGGTCGCGCCAGGTGGTGACGAAAATTTCTAAGGAGCGTTCGAGGAGCAACGAAATCACAAACAGCAGGGACAACACCTGACTAATTTCATCAATGCCAAAGGGTTTGACCGGCAGAGGCGCAAGCGGCAACCAGGTGGGGGTCGCCACAATCAAGGCGATGCCCAACCCAAAAATAGTCCATTGCGATCGCTTCACCATGCTCCACCCCGGTTGAAATGCCCTCTATTTTACGCCGGATCGTCACTGATCCCATTCGCTACACTGAAAAGCGCACGGGTTTGATTTTTCTGAAATCAACCCACTCATTCACAGGCAGGAGAACGCCATGATTCCGGGTGAACTTTTCATCGAAGCAGGGGATATTGTCTTAAACGAAGGCCGCGAAACGCGATCGCTCACCGTGGCCAATCAAGGCGATCGCCCGATCCAAGTCGGCTCCCATTTCCATTTTTATGAAGTGAATGCCGCGTTGCAATTTGATCGCGAGGCAGCCTGGGGGATGCGGTTGAATATTCCGGCGGGGACGGCGGTGCGGTTCGAGCCGGGGGATGAAAAGGCGGTGGAATTGGTGGCATTGGTGGGCAATCGAGAAGTGTATGGCCTCAATGGTCGCGTCAATGGCACACTCAACCGCTAGACTGCTGGTCTCTGCCAGATTTTTGATCTCGATATTGGTTAAGTTATGTACCCTTTACTGACGGAAGCGATCGTGATCGAACGGGTGGCGATCGCCATTCGGGATCTTGCCCCGCACCTGCATCAGCGCAAAATCATTCAACTGTCTGATCTGCATTACGACGGCTATTCCCTGAGCGATCGCACCCTCCAAAACGCGATCGCTCAAGTCAACGCCGAAGATCCCGACCTGATCCTGCTCACGGGGGACTACGTGACCCGCGATCCAGAATTAATCCATCCCCTGGCTCAACAGTTGCAGGGGCTGAAAAGCCGTTGGGGGGTGATCGCCAGTTTGGGCAACCACGATAACCACGGCCATGATTACCGCCAGATGATCATTGATGCCCTACGAGCAGCGGGTTTAACGGTGTTGTGGAATGCGATCGCGTACCCTTGGGGGCCAGACCTGCCCGTCGTCGGGTTAGCGGATCTGTGGTCTTCAGAATTTCAACCCCAAACCCTCCTCGCCGCCCTGCCGCCCAACCTGCCCCGTTTAGTGTTGTCCCATAACCCCG
>CAZCWE010000044.1:4456-8177 GCA_964502285.1 uncultured Spirulina sp.
TAAGTTCAAGCAACTTGAGGCGGCCCTCAACGTATTGGTGAACGAGGACAACCTCTGTTGGGCGGTGATGGTACGCGGCGGGCTGGATAACGGTGTGACGTTGAGCCTGGGCGACAAGCGCAAACGGGCCGTCCCGCTGGACGCGCCCAACCTGCCCCGCCTCGTCTTGTCCCATAACCCCGACTCCGCCGCCCGCCTCCAGCCCTTCCGGGTGGATCTGCAACTTTCGGGCCATACCCACGGCGGTCAAATTGTCCTGCCCACGGGCGAACCCCTGCCCGAAATTCTGCTGCGGATGCGGCGGGGGCTGAAGCGGTGGATCAGCACCACCCTCGGCGAAGAGTGCGATCATGTGATTCAGCATTGGGAATGGGTTCAGGGGCATCACCAGATCGGCACGAATCAGTTGTATGTCAATCGCGGCCTCGCGAGCTACTTTCCCGGTCGATTCAACTGTCCCCCCGAAATTACGGTGCTCACCCTCACCCGTGCGTAATCCCCCACTACAATAAAAGATCGCACCTGCGTCGCACCGTGACTATGCTTGATTTTATTCGCTCCGATCTGCTGCAATTCCAAGCCTACACCCCCCACCCCGGCGGGGCTCTGAGTATCCCTGTGGATATCCTCGACACCAACGAAAGCCCCTATGATTTACCCGCCGATCTCAAGGAAAAATTGGCGTGGGTCTATCAAAACCAGATGGATACGAACCGCTACCCCGATGGCAGTCATCAGGAGTTGAAGGCGGCGATCGCGGCCTATGTGAATGAATCCGCCGCCACGGAGGCGATCGCGCCGGATTGGATTTCCGTGGGGAATGGGTCGGATGAGCTGATTCGTTCACTGCTGATCGCCACCTGTATCGGGGGAGCGGGATCGATTTTTGTGGCAGACCCGACGTTTTCGATGTACGGGATCATTGCGGAAACCTTGGGGATTGAGGTGGTGCGGGGGGGACGCTTGGCGGATTTTTCCCTGGATTTAGAGGCGGCGCGATCGCTCGTCGTCGATCCGGTGCGGGTGGTGTTCATGGTGCATCCCAACTCCCCCACGGGGAACGCCCTCACAGCGGCGGAACTGGATTGGCTGCGGAGTTTGCCGGATCATGTGCTCGTGGTAATCGATGAGGCCTATTTTGAATTTAGCCAAACCACCCTCGCCGCAGAATTACCCCAACATCCCAATTGGGTGATTTTGCGTACCTTTTCTAAGGCCTTTCGCTTGGCGGCGTTGCGGGTGGGCTATGCGATCGCCGCTCCCGCCGTGATTCAAATTCTCGAAAAAGTCCGCCTCCCCTACAACCTGCCCGCCTTTACCCAAACCGCCGCCCTCTTCGCCCTCCAACAGCGGCACACCCTCCTCAAGGCGATTCCCGAACTCATCCAAGAACGCGATCGCCTCTACACTGCCCTCAGTGCCCTGTCCAACCTGAGTGTCTGGCCCAGTGCTGCGAACTTTCTCTATCTGCGCATTAACCCCGATGACCCCCAGGCCCTCGTGATTCTCACCCAAACCCTGAAAACCCAAGGCACGCTGATCCGGCAAACCGGGGGCGGCCTACGGATCACCATCGGCTCGCCAGGGGAAAATGAACGGATGTTAGTACGCTTACAAACCTATCTCGCGGCGTTGACTCAGCACAATGACCAGTTTTAGCCTACCGCGCCGTCGTGAACCCTTGCTACTCTCGGCAATTCCCCCTATCGTGGATCGCCAAGGTACAAAAAAAATAGTCACGACTACGGAACGGGCGAATTTGACGGTGTAGATCCCCCCAGAACGTGACCGCAGCCCCTGCGGATGGAACTAGGAGAAAGCCAATGAACACCCCCCGTATTGACCAAGCAACCCGGCAAGACCGACACACCGAGGCGATTAACGACCTGCTCGCAGAGTTGTTCAATGCTGAAACTGCCTACCCCTATGGGTGGCCGTTGAGCAGTGCAGAGCAGTATGGCAACGAGATTGAAGCCCAAGTGTCCGGCTTTGCTGAAATTCCTGCGACAGAATGGGATAGCCGCGCCCAAGCCTTTTTTGCCCAGGTGGAATCCTGTTGGCCCGCGACTGCCTCATCTTTAGTGGAGAGTCTACAGTCTAAATTTTCTGAAAACATTCCGACGGATTGGTTAACTGCGATCGCTGCCCAAGCCCAACAACTCACCACGGCGGGTCTTTCTCCGATTGAACAGTTGGTGGAATGTGTGAAGCCGCTGTTAACCGATTGGTCAGTAGATGATCTTCAGGTGTTTGCCCGGCCGTTGGCCTATGCGATGCGCAGTGGTGCGCCAGCGGCAGAATTGCCCGATCAAGCCTGGGATACACTTTCTCCGGTGGAACAGGCGCGATCGCTGTTGCAGGTGGCGAAATGTGCCCTAGATGAGGTGCAAGCTGAGCAACATCAAGCCTAGAACGCCATCGGGTCACGTTCTCAAACCAACGATCGCTCCAGATCCCCATCCGGAGCGATCGTTGTTTTGATCCGCTGGAGCAAGGGATTGAAGCCGCCTTGCCGGGTGGGAATACTGGGTCTCGACTGAAATTAACAGTCGTTGGGCTTCGTTTGCGGCACAATGGGCGCAAACCAGATTGAGGGGAGCAAGATGACAGATTTTGATCTGATTGTACGGCGGGCGCGATTGTGGACAGACCACCTCAGCCCGGTGGCGATGGATGTGGGGATAACGGGCGATCGCATCACCGCCATTGAGCCCCAACTCACCAATACCGCTCCGGTGGAAATCGATGCGGGGGATCAGTTGGTATCGGCTCCCTTTGTGGAGTCCCATATTCACCTGGATTCGGCGATGACCGTCGGACAGCCGCGTTGGAACGAGAGCGGCACGTTGTTTGAAGGGATTCGGATTTGGGGGGAGCGAAAACAATCCCTCACGTCAGAGGATGTGCAGGCGCGGGCGATCGCCGCCCTCAAAGCCCAAGCCAGTCAGGGAGTGCTGTTTGTGCGCACCCATGCGGATGTGAGTGAGGCGACGTTGACGGCGTTAAAATCGCTGTTGGCGGTGCGGGACGCGGTGCGGGATTGGGTGACGGTGCAGGTGGTGGCGTTTCCCCAGGATGGGCTGTATGGTTCGCCGCGCAATGAAGCGTTAATGAAGGAAGCGATCGCCCTGGGGGTGGATGTGATCGGCGGTATTCCCCATTACGAACTGACCCGCGAGGATGGGGTGCGATCGGTGGAGCGACTATTTGAACTGGCGATCCAGCACGATCGCTTAATTGATTTTCATTGTGATGAAATTGATGATGAGCAATCGCGGTTTTTAGAAGTAATGGCCGCCTGTACGTTGCGATCGGGGTTGGGCGATCGCGTCACCGCCAGCCACACCACCGCCTTCGGTTCCTACAACAACGCCTACGCTACTAAGTTAATGGGAACCCTCCGCCGTGCTCAACTCAACATCATCGCCAACCCCCTGATCAACATCACCCTCCAAGGTCGCGGCGACACCTACCCCAAACGGCGCGGCATCACCCGCGTCAAAGAACTCTGGCAAAACGGCATTAACGTCAGCCTCGGCAACGACTGCATTCAAGACCCCTGGTATGCCCTGGGGACGGGCAATATGCTCGATCCCGCTGCCATGGCGATCCACGCCTGCCACATGACCGGCCGTGCCGAAATGGAAGCCTGCTACGACATGGTGACGCGCCACGGGGCGAAGACGTTGAATTTGGGCGATCGCTACGGTCTCGCTGTGGG
>CAZCWE010000044.1:8187-15244 GCA_964502285.1 uncultured Spirulina sp.
CGTAATATGCAGCCCTCAAGTCCATCAAGTGTCTGTGAATGGGGAATCTCCAGCGATACACTGCGTGTAGCATGTATCGCTAGATGAGCGTCAATTGATTACACCTTTTGCTTGCTCCAGTTTGTGCCCAGTTATATCACTGCTCAATCACTATTCACACTGCTCATGTATTCAGTTTCCCTTTCAACCCAAATCATCAGAACATCTCTCGCGATCATCAGCCCGCTTGCACCCCGTTATCCCCGACCAATTTTTATCATCTCAGCACCTCGGTCAGGGTCTAGTTACTTTTATCAAGCCCTCCAAAAAAATCATGAACTTTTTGCCTTCGGTGAAGAGAATACCCCCATGTGGATGCGGCTTTTTCCCTACGCTCGGATGGCCAAACATTCTGCTGAATATTCAGACTATATCGACCCCCGTGAATGTACGCCCCAACTCAGTCGAGCCGTTCGGGCATTTATTCTCTTAAAGGGAGCCGCCTATGGGCTCAGAAAACGAGATCATAAGCGCGTTGATGTTTCAGTGTTCCAAAACCATATCTTGGGTAATCAGCCCATTCGCTATTTAGAGAAAACAATTGCTAACTGCTTTCATGTGGATGCGATTGAACGTCTTTTTCCCGATGCACTGTATATCCATTTAGTCCGAGATGGGCGAGCCTGTATTTCGTCAATGATGGAAAGCTGGCCGATTTTTGTAAAAAAACTTAAACCAGCGCTAACATTTCCAAGTGATTCTACGGTTTCGGTCTGGTCTTACGGAATGCCGCCAAATTGGTATGGTGTGACACCGCGATCGCTAGAGGAAATCTGTGCTTGGAGTTGGATTGAGCACAATCGCTACATTTTAGAAAAAGTGGAGCACGATCCTGAATTTCAGCAGAAGTATCTCAAAATCAAGTACGAAGATTTTCTCAATGCTCCGGAGCGTGTCTTGGAGCAAGTGACTCAGTTTGGTGGGTTTACTGCGTCTGATGACTGTCTTGACTTTATTCGGCAGCGAAATTTAAGTTGGACGACAATTTCTGCACCCCGGAAGAATAAATGGCGAGACGAAAACTATCACGAAATCGAACGCATTTTGCCCACCATTACGCCGATGATGGCCCGACTGGGCTATGAAGATTTTGATTGAGAGTGGGGGCGGGCTGACCCGGATAAGGGAGCATCTTCGGGGACTTGATGGTGGAGGACGCGGAAGACTTCGATCATCTGTTGTTTGCCTTTGAGGGCGAGGGGGCCCCAGCCTTCGACGGTGAAGCGATCGCCTAACTGTTGGAGGGTTTCCTTGGCGATCAGGATGCGGCAATCGGTGGGTTGGCGGTGCTTTTCGCAGGATTCGAGGCGGGAAGCGGTGTTGACGCTGTCGCCTAGCACGCCGTATTCGAGGCGGTCTTTGCCACCGAGGGAGCCGACGACCACGGGCCCGGTAAAAATGCCGATCCGCATTTGGATATCGGGGAGGCCCTGGGCGTGGTTGCGTTGGTTGAGGGCGGTGAGGCGATCGCTAATGGCCAGGGCACAATAGACCGCGTGTTGGGCATCGAGTGCCACTTCGGCCTTTTGAATCCGAGACAGGGGCACGCCGAAAATGGCCAGCACGCCATCGCCGGTAAATTTATTGACAATGCCCTCGCGGGAGAGGACTTCGGATGTGATTTCGCCCAAGATGTCATTGAGCCAATCGAGTAATTCTTCCGGCTCCATTTTTTCGGAGACGGTGCTAAAGCCTTTGATATCGAGGAAGAGAATCGTGGCAGTGAGGCGAATCCCTGGCAATTTTCCGGCTTTGAGGAGTTTGTCGCGACCTTGCCAGAGGGCTTCGGCGATTTCTGGGGAGGTGTTTTGGCCGAGCAACTGCATGACGATGTGGCGGCGGCAATGGTCGTCGTAGGATTGGTAGGTGACGACTAAGGACGCGGTGAGCAAAAGACCGAGGACTGGGGTGATGATCGGTATCCAGATCGCTTGGGTCATAAACAGGGCAAAGCCGCCACCGAGGATGATCACGATGCCGCCCCCGATGCAACTGACGAGGAGGATGGGGTGGCGGAGTCGCCAAGCGATCAGGCTGCCGAGGAGGGCGCTGGTGATTAAACTCGCCACTTCGACCCAGGCGGGCCAAAACCGAAAGAGGGGGCGATCGCCTAAGGCCGCATCAATAATCTGGCTCACCACTTGGGCATGAATCACCACGCCGGGCAATTTGCCATCTCCGGACAGCTTGACGCTGTGGGGGGTGGGTTTGCGATCGAGCAAACTCGTGGCTGTGCTGCCGATGAGGATGATGCGATCGCGCACTAACTCCGGATCAACCTCCCCCGCTAAAACCTCCCCTAGGGTCACAGTGGCGATCGCATCTGCCGCCCCGCGATAGTTCAATAAAATCTGATAGCCCCCCGCATCCAACTGCTCATAGCCCCCGGACGTGGGCGTTAACTGTAGAAACGGTGCATCCCCTAACTGCACCGTATTCGCATATTGCGGACTCTCGATCGGCTCAATCCCTTCGGCGGCTAGATAGCGCAGGGCCAACTGCATCCCCAACGCTGTCCCCACTGATCCGTCCGGTCGCGACAAATACAAAAACGCCCGCCGCACCACATTATCCAAATCCGGCGGCAGATTATTAAACCCTACCTGTTCCGGCGGCGAAGCCGGCGGCGGCGGAATCTCCTCTAGCGTTCCCACTGGAATCGCTTCAATCGCCACCACATTCGGGGCCTGGAGTTGTTGGGTAAGGGCGGCTGAGCCTGGTTCGATGGCAAAATCTCGGTACAGATCCAAACCAATGGCGCGGGGTTGATTGGCCTGGAGTTTACCGAGCACCTCCGCGAGGACAGCATCGTTGAGGGGCCAGCGTTGTTGGGCCTGGATATCTGCCTCGGTAATCGCCACCACCGTGATCCGATCATCGGGGGGGAGTTCCGGCGATCGGCGCACCATCAGGTCGTACATCGACAGTTCGACACGCTCCAACCCCCCGATCGCTCTGACCCCCAACAGACTCCCCGACACGATCACGACGGAGACCACCGCCACCTTAAACCCTGTCCAATCGGGTAGTCGCTCTTTGATGTGGTTGCGCAGGTGGGTCAAGGTTGAGAGGAGGTGTTTCATGGGGTGGGAGTAGGGAGTGCCGTCACAGTGTCGGGAGGAATGACCATTCAGCCGCTTTTTTCTCTACGTTCCCCATAAATCGAAATCAGCCGTTTATGATATGAAAAGTGACAAAACTTAAAAAAACTTCACTCTTGGTACACTGTACAGATAAGGAGCGTTCACCTCCCTCTCCTCATCACCAAGATTCTGTTGTACGAATTCACACACCCTATGGTTAGCTCTGCATCCAGTCTGGATCGCTTTAAACAGTCATTGCTCAAGAAGGTTTTATTTGGGAACGAACCGACCCCAGAACTAATCGCTATTTTAACGGTTTATTTTGTCCAAGGAATTTTGGGGATCTCTCGCCTCGCGGTTAGTTTTTTCCTCAAAGATGAGCTACAGCTCAGCCCGGCTCAGGTGGCGGCGTTGGGGGGTGTGGCGGCTCTGCCCTGGGTGATTAAGCCGGTGTTTGGCTTTTTGTCCGATGGGTTTCCGCTGTTTCGCTATCGGCGGCGGCCCTATCTGGTGTTGTCGGGACTTTTGGGGATGGCGGCCTGGTTGTCGTTGGCGACGGTGGTGCATACTGCGATCGCAGCTACGGCGGCCATGCTGCTGGCATCGCTTTCGGTGGCGATCAGTGATGTGATTGCGGATTCGGTGGTGGTGGAGCGTGTGCGTCACCAAACCAACAGCGAAGCCGGATCGCTCCAGTCCCTATGCTGGGGGGTTTCGGCGTTGGGGGGGCTGGTGACGGCCTACCTGAGTGGCTGGCTGTTGGATGCCTTTAGTATCCAAGTGGTGTTTTACATTACGGCGACGTTCCCGCTGCTGGTGTCCCTGGTGGCCTGGTGGATTGTGGAGCAGCCGGTGGCGAGCGATCGCAATCATTTCGCCCTCGTCCGCGAGCAGACCCGCAACCTCTGGCAGGCTGTCCGCCAAAAGTCGATCTGGCTGCCGACGCTCTTTGTTTTCCTCTGGCAGGCAACCCCATCGGGGGAATCGGCATTTTTCTTTTTCGTGACCAATGAACTGGGGTTTGAGGCGGAATTCCTCGGCCGGGTGCGGCTGGTGACGAGCTTGGCCTCCCTGGTGGGGATCTGGGTTTATCAACGGTTCCTGCGGGCCGTGCCTTTTCGGGTGATTCTCGGCTGGTCTACGGTGCTTGCTGCGGGCTTGGGCATGACGATGTTGCTGCTGGTGACCCACGCCAATCGCGCCCTGGGTATTGATGACCATTGGTTTAGTTTGGGCGATAGCCTGATCTTGACGGTGGTGGGTCAGATTACGTTTATGCCGGTGCTGGTGCTGTCGGCGCGACTCTGCCCGGCGGGGGTGGAGGCGACGCTGTTCGCGCTGTTGATGTCGGTGTGGAATTTGTCGGGGTTGGTGTCCCAGGAGTTGGGGGCGTTGCTGACCCAGGTGCTGGGGGTGACGGAGACGAATTTTGATAATCTCTGGCTGCTGGTGGTGCTGACGAATCTTTCGACGTTGCTGCCGTTGCCCTTTTTGGGGTGGTTACCGGCGGGGGATGATGCGATCGCTCCCAATCCTACCGCTGCCCCTCCCCCCACCGCTGATCCCGCCGTTCCACCTGCGCCAGAACCTGCGCTGCGATCGTGATGTCGCTCGGCAGCGATCGCTGAATGCTTGACCCGGTGGGCATTGCCCACCCTACAACTTGACTCGTTATTTTGATTCTTTTTTCACGATTACTATGCAAACTCTCGACTCTCAATCATCTCAAACGCCTTACTTCGATCAACAGGACTGGCAGCGAGGCTACGAATCCCAACGGCAGGAACTGAGCTACACCGTGGATCGGATCACCGGCACGATTCCCCCAGACTTGACTGGGACGCTGTTTCGGAACGGGCCGGGCTTGCTGGATATTAATGGCGAACCGATTCATCATCCCTTTGATGGCGATGGCATGATTTGCGCGATCGCCTTCCAAGAAGGTCGCGCCTATTTTCAAAACCGCTTCGTCAAAACAGAGGGGTTTGTCAAAGAACAGGCCGCCGGGAAAAGCCTTTATCGGGGCGTGTTCGGCACGAAGCGATCGGGCGGTTGGCTGGCAAACCTGTTTAATTTCGACATCAAAAACATCGCCAATACGAGCGTGATCTATTGGGGCGATCGCCTCCTCGCCCTCTGGGAAGGCGCGAAACCCCACCGCCTCGACCCCTTCAGCCTCGACACCATCGGCCTCGATGATCTCGATGGCATCTTAGGCAAAAGCGAAGGCTTTTCCGCCCATCCCCGCGTTGACCCCGCCAGTGTCCTAGACGACGGCCAGCCCTGCCTGGTGAATTTTTCCATCAGCCCCGGCCCCGTGACCACCCTCAACCTCTACGAACTGAGCCCCACGGGAAAACTGCTGCGCCGTCAGTCTCACCCTCTGCCGGGTTTCGCCTTCATCCACGACTTTGCGATCACCCCTCACTCCGTTCTCCTGTTCCAAAATCCCGTACAGTTCAACCCTCTCCCCTTCGTGTTTGGTCAACGGGGGGCAGCGGAATGCATCAAATTCCAACCCGACCAAGAAACCAGTGTGATCGTCATTCCCCGCGACCCCAATTCGACGCGATCGCTGCAAACCCTGAAGGTCAAAGCCGGGTTCATTTTCCACCACGCCAATGCCTGGGAAGAAGACGAACACACGATCGGGATTGACTCGATCTGCTATGCCGATTTTCCGGAAGTGGAGCCGGATTCAGACTTTCGGGATATTGATTTCAACAAGGTGGAGCCGGGGCAGTTGTGGCGGTTCCGGTTTGATCTCCGCAGCCAAAAAACCACGGCCAAGCTCGTCGAATCCCGCTGTGTGGAATTTCCCTCGCTGCACCCCCATCATGAGGGCCGCGCCTACCGCTACGTCTACCTCGCAGCGGCAGCCCTCCCCACCGGTAACGCGCCCCTCCAAGCCCTGCTCAAATACGATTTCGAGACGGAAACGCAGCAGTTTTACGCCCTCGGAGCGCGGCGTTTTGCCTCGGAGCCGCTGTTTGTGCCCCGACCGGGCGCGACCGATGAGGATGCCGGGTGGGTGCTGATGATGACCTATGATGCGGAGCGTCACGGGTCGGATCTGATGATTTTTGACGCTCAGAAGATTACCCAAGGCGCGATCGCCACCCTCCATCTCAACCTCCATATTCCCTACGGTCTCCATGGCAATTGGACGGATCAGGTCTTCTGGCCCCACGAGGCCACCTAGTGCCGCCTCGCTGGCATCCACCCTGGTTCGCTGTGATTGGGATTGTGTTTGTCGTGCTGCTGTTCTTGGTGGCGGGGCTGAATGGGGCGTTGGTGCGGGGGCGCGATCGCTTTGATCAGGGATGTCTCCGCTGGGAGGATGGCGTGGAAGTATTTTGTCATGATGTTGACGACACAATTCACTGGCGCAGTTTCTGACGGAAGGCTCGCAGGGCGGGGCTTCTGCTGCTCCAGCTAAAAAGCTCGAATCCTACGCTCTAGAAATAGAGATCGTGACAGATGCAGTAGGTGGGAGAAGCCAGAAGCGTATACTTATATCGCTGTCTGGAGTATGTCACATGATTCAATCTGTTTTGAAACTGGGCGCGATCGCGCTCCTCGGTACGATCGCCCTTGATGGCAGCATCCCATCTGCCACCCTCGCCCATCCCCACCACTCCCCCAGCATTGGCAACCCCCAGCCCCCGAACACGGGGCGACATTTTCGCACCTTGGGGGTGGAGGGGTCGATCCTGATTGAAGATTTAGGGGGCGATCGCCTCCTCCAGCACAACCCCCAACGCAACACCACCGCCTTCCCCACCGCCTCCACCTTTAAAATTTTCAACTCCCTCGTGGCCCTCGAAACGGGGGCGATCGCCAACGATCTCGCGCTCCTCACCTGGGACGGCATCCCCCGCGCCCTCCCCACCTGGAATCGCGATCTCAACCTCCGCGAAGCCTTCAAACTGTCG
>CAZCWE010000045.1:0-15218 GCA_964502285.1 uncultured Spirulina sp.
ATCATATTGCGCACCACCTGATCCGCACTGCCAAAATCCGACGTGCTGATCGGTTTGCGACTCAACCCCGCCGTCATTTCGCCCCAGGTGATATTACTCCCCGGCACTACCATTTCGTTTTCATAGATCAACCCCACCACCGGGAACGTCGCCGATCGCCCCGACTTACTGCCAGCACTGGCATTCGTCGTCGTCGGCACATCATTGACTTGATCGGACATCTCGTGCTTTTCTTCCACATCCGCCAAAATATCGATCGTACTTTGACCAATGTCATCGGGATACGCCAGATAATAATCCTTTTTAAACTGAGCAAAGGCGGCCAAAGTTTTGGGGCCAACATAGCCATCAACCCCACTTTTTTCTAAATAGCCCGCGAGGGCGAGTTGCCCCTGAATCCATTTCATCGTGTCCTGATCTTGAATGGATTTCAGGGGCACAGAACCGCTAATCATGGGTTTACTCATCGAATACCTCGTAAAGGTGAAAGTTGATTGTTTCGCAACGGATGCTTGCAACACTGAGTTTGAATTCTCAGGTGCCAGATATCAGCCTGAATTCTACAGAGAATATTCCGAGACTCTGAAAAATTCTCTGCAAAAATTAACCTTCTGTGGGTTGGCGAAAAACGCCCCGGTTCAACGCCCACGATAGGGATTAGCCTTCGAGGAGTTGGAGGATGCGCTGGAGGGTGATTTCAATCCAGTCGGGATGTTGTTCGAGGTCGTCGCTGAGTTCTTGGAGGACTTTTTCGAGGAGGTAGGCATCAAGGATGATTTGGCATTCTTGCTCGGTGGTGGGGAGAAACTGACCCGGTTGGGCGACGTTGAGGTAGTTTTTCAAAAATACGACGCTGACCCAGCGATACCAATAATCCGCCCATTGTTCCATGTAGCCCTGTTGTTCGGGGCGAATTAGGCCGCTGTCGAGTTCTTGGCGCAGGCCGATGCTGACGGCGTAATAGAACGATTGCACCATGCCGGCCACGTCCCGCAGGGGCGATCGCTTCATCCGGCGTTCGCTCATCGGGCGGTTGGTTTCGCCTTTGAAGTCGATGATCACGAAATCCTTGCCGGTGTAGAGCACTTGACCGAGGTGATAGTCGCCGTGACAGCGCGATCGCATCGCCGTGATTTTCTGGTTTAAGACCCGTTGGAAGCGATCGAGAATTTGATCTTGGCGATTGAGCACCGTTTGCACCAGGGTTTGATCCGGCTCGGAAAATTGGTTGAGGCGTTTTTTCAGGGTGAGCATCACCTGACCCGCCAAATTCCGGCTGTATTGATACACCGATCGCTGATAGAACGAGGTAAACGGTTCCGGCGCGAAAGCCGCCTCGCGGGGTTCTGAGGCCAGGGCGAGATGCAATTCCGCCGTGCGCTGGCCGAGGAGTTCCACCGCGCCTAGATAAGAGCCGATATGGTCATACACCACTTCGGGGATCTCCAATTCCTGGGCTGAGGCGATCGACACCACGGGGAAGGTGAGGTCTGCGACGGGAATCTGCGACACCAACACCTGCTCAAAATAGCCCCGCAGCCGATCGAGGGTGAAATTCCACGCCGATGTGGTGTCGGGCACATAGCCGCGCAGGATACCGATGGACATGGCCGGTTGGTTGGGGCGGCGATATTCCAACGCGCCAAAGACGGGAGCCGTGAGGCTGGATGCCTGTTCGGTGAGGAGTTGGCTGACTTCGAGGTCGGGGTTGATCGTGTCTTCGAGGCTGCGGTAGAGCTTGAGGATCAGTTGATCGCCGTAGACGATGGAACTGTTGTCCTGTTCGCCGCGATAGGGATGGGGGTCGAGGGGGGACGCGCCGAGGTCGAGGGTTTTGAAGGCGGCGGTGGTGCTGGCGACGAGTTGGCCATGGCTGCCTTTATAGCGGCGTTTTTTGGCGATCGCTTCCAATAAGATCGGCAACACCTGGGGCTCCCGCAGTGCCTCAAACAGCCAGCCCGTGGTCACATCGGCCGATTTGGCCGCAGTTTTGCCGCGGCCCTTGGTGGGGGTGAGTTGGAGTTGTGCGATCGCCCTTTCTGGCGTGGGCAAAGTCCCAAAGGTCAACGGCATACTGTAGAGTTCCGGCAGCCCTTCGGTATAGTCCACCTCCAAAATCACCAACTCCACCTCACACCGGGAGCTATTGATGGCGATCGTGTCTTGGATCGTCACCTCCTGCATGGTTCGTCCGCGGCCTCGGAACCAAGGACAGGTAGGCAAATAACCACTCAACACCGTATTCAGTGCCGGCTTAAACTCCGGCTGCGTCAAAACTGACTGCCACGAGCCTTGGACTTCGAGACTGGGGGGTTCATGTACCGATTGGGGCGAGCCTTGCAACGCTTCAACCGGTTGCAAGAGGAACCAATAAAAGGCATGGGGCGCAATGCTGAGGAAATAGGGGGATTTATCAATGGCTGGGAAGGGGTTACGCCCGAAAATTTCCACCGGAACCATGCCATGGAACGGCGTTAGATCCAACTCCACCGACTGGACAAACCGCGACAGATTCGCCACCACGAGGATATGCTCGCCGCCGTAGGTGCGGGTGAAAGCCAATACCTTGCGGTTTTCCGGATAGAGCAGTTCAAACGTGCCACGCCCAAAGGCTTGGAACCGCGCCCGCACCGCCAAGAGCCGCTTCATCCACCACCACAGCGAGGAGGTGTTGGCCCGCTGGGCTTCGACGTTGATCGCTTCGTAGTGATATTCCGAATCGAGGATCACCGGCAGATAAAGGCGATGGGGGTTGGCGCGACTGAATCCGGCGTTGCGATCGGCGCTCCACTGCATCGGCGTGCGCACCCCGTCGCGATCGCCCAAATAAATATTGTCCCCCATCCCCAATTCATCGCCGTAATACAGAACAGGCGTACCGGGTAGGGACATCAAGAGGCCGTTCATGAGTTCAATTTGGCGGCGATCGTTCCCCAACAGGGGCGCAAGGCGGCGACGAATCCCCAAATTAATCCGCGCTTGGGGATCTTGGGCATAGGTGCGATACATATAATCGCGGTCTTCGTCGCTGACCATTTCTAAGGTGAGTTCGTCATGGTTGCGCAGGAAGAGCGCCCACTGGCAGTTATTGGGAATCGAGGGGGTTTGCTTGAGAATATCTGCGATCGGAAAACTATCCTCCATCCGCAGCCCCATAAACAGGCGCGGCATCAAGGGGAAATGAAAATTCATGTGACATTCATCCCCCTTGCCGTAATAGGTGGCGGCATCTTCGGGCCATTGGTTGGCCTCCGCTAGCAGCAAGATATTGGCGAAATTCTCATCCACATGGCTGCGCAGTTTCTTGAGAAAATCGTGGGTTTCCGGGAGATTTTCGCAGTTGGTGTCGTCCTGCTCGTAGAGGTACGGCACGGCATCCATCCGCAGGCCATCCACACCCATCGCCAGCCAAAAATCCACCACATCCAGCACCGCCTGCTGCACCGCCGGATTGCGATAATTAATATCCGGTTGATGGGAGTAGAACCGATGCCAATAGTAGGCCTTGGCGACGGGGTCCCACGCCCAGTTGGAGGTTTCAAAGTCTTGGAAAATAATCCGCACATCGGGGAAGCGTTCCGGGGTGTCGCTCCACACGTAGAAGTCGCGTTCGGGGCTACCGGCCGGGGCGTGGCGGGCGCGTTGGAACCAGGGATGTTGATCGGAGGTGTGGTTGACGATCAATTCAATGATCACCCGAATGCCCCGCGCATGACTTTCGTTGAGGAGTTCTTGGAAGTCTTCGAGGTTGCCGTAGATCGGGTTGATCGAGAGATAGTCGGCGATGTCGTAGCCGTCGTCCCGGAGCGGGGAGGGGAAAAAGGGCAGCGTCCAAATGGCGGTCACGCCTAGATCCTGCAAATAGTCGAGTTTTTCAGTGAGGCCGCGAAAGTCGCCGATGCCGTCACCGTTGCTGTCGGCGAAGGATTTGACGGGAACTTCATAAATGACGGCATCTTTAAACCAGAGCGGATCGTCGTTGAGGAGGGTGGTTTGCATCGTGGCCAGGGGTGGAATGGAGGTGGAGTGCATCCGATTTGAGTCCATGAGGTGCGATCGCCCTCATTTTATCGTGCTCACTGGGGGCGATCGCGCGATCGGATTACTGCCCTTTGGCAAGCCTGAAGCTAAGAATCCACCGTAATGAGACAAAACGTGATTAAAATTCATGTTTAGTTATCAATACCCCTGAAAACCCAGAACTTTATCGACTTTTCTCCAGTTTCGCCCTTGTCATCGCGATTCCCTTGGGCCATCCTTTGCAAAACGTCATAGTCCGTAGAAAAATCTTAATTAACGCCGCAGCGGCGATCGCGTCACTATCCTGATTCCCTTCTCTTCCTCACCATGGTCACATCCCCACCCCCCACCCTCCTCCAGTTTCCGGAAATCGGCTGCGGCACTTGGGCCTGGGGGAACCGCGTCCTCTGGGACTACACCCCCGCCATGGATGACCAATTGCAAGCCGTATTTAACTATGCCGTGGGGCGGGGGATGACGTTTTTTGACACGGGAGATTCCTACGGGACAGGCAAGCTGAAAGGGCAGAGCGAGAAACTGTTAGGACGGTTTGCCCGTGAGTATCAGGGGAAAAATGCAGAGAAAATCTGCCTCGCGACGAAACTCGCGCCCTACCCCTGGCGGTTAACGCGGGGGGCGATGGTGCAGGCGGCGGCGGCTTCGGCGGCACGGTTGGGGCGACCGATTGATCTGGTGCAACTCCATTGGTCTACGGCGAATTATTTTCCCTGGCAGGAGCGACCGTTACTCGATGGCTTGATGGATCTCTATGAGCAGGGCTTAGTCAAAGGCGTGGGGCTGTCCAACTTTGGCCCGAAACGCTTGCAATGGGTGCTGCAACGCTTCCAAGCCCGCAACATCCCGATCGCCTCGCTCCAGGTGCAATATTCCCTCCTGGCCACGGAACCCGTCGAGGGGTCGGGCTTGAAAGAATTGTGCGATCGCCACCAGATCCAACTGATCGCCTACAGTCCCCTCACCCTCGGCCTGCTCACGGGTAAATATTCCCCCACCGGCCCCTTCCCCAAAGGCTTACGAGGCTATCTCTGCCGCAAAATTCTCCCCGGCATGGCTCCCCTACAAAATGTTCTTGAACGGATTGCCACTGAACGAGCCAAAACCTCCGCCCAAGTCGCCCTCAACTGGTGCATCTGCAAAGGCACAATGCCCATCCCCGGCGCGAAGACCCTCGCCCAAGTGCAACAAAACGCCGGAGCCATGGGCTGGCGACTCTACAGCGGCGAGGTAGCCGCCCTCGACACAGCAGCGGCTCAACTGGATCAAGTCATGGTGAAAAACATCTTCCAAAGCCGTTAGCCGCAGACCACTAATTTTTGTCAAACTGCAATCAATTATCCCAATCTGATTTGGGAGTGCTATACAACTTGTGTCCTGTACTTAGACAAGGTCTATGTATGATGAATTGGATTGTGAATACACCCATTGCACACCGTGGATTACATAATTATTCTTCTGTACCGGAGAACTCTTTAAAAGCATTTGAATGTGCTGTAAACAAAAACCATCCTATTGAGTTAGACATCCATCTATTGTCTGATGGAAATTTAGCAGTATTTCATGATCAAAAACTAGACAGAATGACAGGAGTTCGTGGAAGCATTTTTGCTCAAGATGCTTCCACAGTCAAAAAAATGAGACTATTTGAAACCGATCAGCATATCCCACTGATCGAAGAAGTATTTGAGTTGATTAACGGAAAAGTTCCTATTTTAATAGAGATCAAAAATGAAAAAGAAGTTGGGATATTAGAACAGAATTTGCAAAACAAACTCGCTCATTACTCAGGAGAGTATGCCATTCAATCCTTTAACCCTTTTTCAGTGTGTTGGTTCAAAAAGAATGCCCCTCACGTCATCAGAGGACAATTATCTAGAGATTTTAAATCTGGAAATTCAGCATGGTATAAAAAACTGTTATTCAGAAATCTGCTCATGAATTGGGTCAGTGCTCCTCAATTTATTGGTTACAATATCAAGGCTTTACCCTATGCACCCGTATCTATAGCTCGTAATATTTTTAAGGTTCCTATTTTGGCTTGGACGATTAAAAATGAGCAAGAAAAAAAGAAGGCTTTAACGTATGCTGATAATTTTATTTTTGAGAATATCAAATTATAAATCTCCTGAATTCATCCTCTTGACTGGGCTGAGCCGAGTTATGCCCCCCGGCAGCTTTGCTGCCTCCTCTCCAGTCAGCAGAGCCATGGCATGCTGGATGTCCATGGGTTCAATCTGAGAACAGTGGTGGCATGGCTGTAGCCAAGGTGGGAAAGGATGTCAAACAGGGTCACTCGTTGAAGTCGGTGTCAATGTCTACATCGAGGGTGTCCTCATCGACGCGCACATAGAGGACGTTGGGGCGGCAGCAGACTTGGCAGTCTTCGACGTAGGTTTGTTGGAACCCTTGGCTGAGGTCTACGAAGGTTTGATTGGGTTCGCCACAGCAGGCGCAATAGAATTCGGCGGTGGTTTCCATGGTGTGGGGCAGTGGCGAAATTGGCATTCTCCATTGTGGCGGAGATGGTCGCTCTGGGGGAAATCAGTCACAATAATAAAACTAGACCCCCTCACTGGGGCTGTCCCAACACGATCGCATTCCGTCAACCCTAACGTTGTGATGTTGGTGAGGCTGTTGAGGGGCGATCGCACCATCCAGACTTTTTGTTCACTACCGCTAGACATTGTCATGGCTAAAGCGAAACGAAAAAAACTGTTTCCATGCGGCCACCGGGGCCAAGGGCAAATTTGTCATCGCTGTGCCCAAGCAGAACGAGATCACAGCCAGCGACAGTCCGAAAAACAACAATGGGAAGCCACCTTTGCCCAAGACGTGATCGACTTGACCCAGTTCCCCAAAGCTGTGGTGCTCAAAGCTCGGCAGATTATCGCGGGTCTCCAACGCCGGGAAAACTATCGCACCTATCGCGGCAAACGCCTGCGCCACAATCGCGTCGTGATTAGCATCCCGGTCACGCGGCATTATCGGTTACTCTGTCGCGATCTCGGTAGTGGGATTGTGCCGGAAGCGTTGGTCTCCCATGAAGATTACAATGTGTGTAAACCCGGCGGTTAAGGGTGCGGGTGCAAAAGAGTTGCTACGGCGAGGGGAGAAGGATGCAAATTTATTTAGACCACAGTGCCACCACGCCGCCCCATCCTGATGTGCTCGCTGCGCTGCATCACCAGGGCGCGAATCTTTGGGGGAATCCATCCAGTTTGCACCAGTGGGGCGAACGGGCGGCGATCGCTCTCGAAACCGCCCGCTGGCAAGTGACACAGTTAATCAATGCTCCTACCCCTGACAGCATTCACTTCACCTCTGGGGGAACAGAAGCTGATAATTTGGCGATCTTTGGGGTAGCTCACCGTTACGCCACGCCGCAACACCTGATCATCTCAGCGGTGGAACATCCGGCGATCGCAGCTCCGGCCCGTCAACTGGCGGCGCGGGGGTGGCAGGTGACGGAGCTCCCCGTCGATACCACGGGCAAAATTAACCCCCTCGAACTCCTCGCTGCTCTCCAACCGAATACCGTTCTGGTCTCGATCATCTATGGTCAAAGCGAGATCGGCACCGTGCAAGCGATCGCTGACCTCGCCGCCATCGCCCGCCGCCATCACGTCCTCTTCCACACCGACGCGGTGCAGGTGGCAGGGCGGCTCCCCCTCGATGTCCAAGCCTTAGATGTGGATTTGCTTTCCCTGTCGGGTCATAAACTCTACGGCCCCCAAGGCTCCGGGGCACTTTACGTCCGGCCCGGTGTGGAACTCGTGCCCCTCCTGGCGGGGGGCGGCCAAGAACAGCAATTGCGCTCCGGAACCCAAGCCGTGCCGACGTTGGCGGGGTTTGGGGTGGCTGCGCAATTAGCCCAGGAGCAGTTACCAACGGAATCGCGCCGTCTCCAACAGTTGCGCGATCGCCTCATCACCCAACTCGAAGCCTGTCCCTATCTCCAACTCACGGGCCATCGCCGCGATCGCCTTCCCCACCACGCCAGTTTCGTCCTGCGCGATCTCCCCGCCGAAATCACTGGACGAATCCTAGTGCGGCAAATGAATCTGGCCGGGATTGCCCTCAGTGCCGGTTCTGCCTGTCACAGCGGCCAACCCAGCCCCAGCCCAATCCTCACCGCCCTAGGCTACGATGCCACCCAAGCCCGCCAAGGCCTCCGCTTTTCCCTCGGTCGCGACACCACTCCAGAGGATATCGATTGGACGGTGATGGCGTTTCAGCAGGTGCTCGACCGTTTAACGCCATCGTCTCAGGCCTGCGTGGGTTCGTCGTGTTAGGGGAGATTGTTGTTTTGTTTGTAAAGTTTCCGTGTTTATACGGTAAAAATTGGCAAAACAGAGGGACTTGATTGTGTTTTTTTGATGAAGTGACCGCGAAAATACGGTGAGCCATGGTACAACGAAGGCAATGTGATTAAACCCTAATTGCGATCGCTGCCCACTCACGACAGGGCAGCGCTTTTTTTAGGCTCAAGCTCGAAAATATAAAGAGTCATGGGCGTGCTAATCAGTGCGCTCATGACTCTTTAGGTTTAGGGATGCCGGGAGGCGGAATTGAACCGCCGACACGAGGATTTTCAGTCCTCTGCTCTACCAACTGAGCTATCCTGGCTGGTGCTGAATGTTTCGAGCACAATTACCACCATAACAAGATGACATGACTTTGTCAAAGTTTTTCAAATGATGCTGGGAATAGAAGGATCGCCGCCCAGTAGACCATGAAAAGAGCCCACAGGGAGGGCTGTGGGCTAACATCACTTAAGTCTGTCGTTTTAATTCGCACGAAAAAGTCCAAGTCCGCCGTCCAAGGCAATTACTTGAAATATTTCTTTACGTGAACACAGTGTAGCAGGAATGACAGACGTTTCAACAAAACTATGGAAGATTTTCTGCGTTTTGCGCGTCGAGATAGGCTTGGGCCTGTTGCGATCGCCCCCAGATTACCTGCTCCCGCTGATAAATCGCGATCCCCGGTTTTGCACCTTTTGGTTTATACACAAATTTGGGTTGCGTGTAAACCACCGGAACCTGATCACTCTGCCGAGCGCGACTGTAATAAGCCGCCACATTCGCCGCACATTGTAGATCATGCTCATCTGGCACGGTTCCCGGCTCCAAACGCAACAGCACATGACTCCCGGCGATTTCCTGGGCATGGAACCAGAGGTCATATTCCCCCGCCGTGCGAAAGGTGAGGTGGTCATTTTGGCGGTTGTTGCGGCCGACCCAAAGTTCAAACCCGGAGGGCGTGCGGTAGCGGCGGGGTTGGGATTCCGTTGCGGTATTGTTGGCGCGTTCCTTGCCGGGGTCAAGATAGCCCTGCTGGATCAGTTCGGTGCGAATTTCAAGCAAGGCCGCGAACTCATCAACAATGTGGCGGCGATCGCACTGCTGCAACGCCGCTTCAATCTGCTCTAGATAGTCCAATTCCGCCTGAGCCGTGGCGAGTAATGGCTCCACGGCTAACCGCGCCCGCTTCAGCTTTTGGTGTTGTTTATAGAGGGCTTGGGCATTTTGGACGGCGTTTTTTTCTGGGTTGAGGGGGATAGTCACCGGGTCGCCCGTGGTGAAATCAGGCAGGGCGATCGCGGCTTGCCCCGGTTGCCATTCATGGAGATAGGCCATGAGCAGATCCGCTTGATCGCGGTAGGTTTGGGCATCGTCGGATTGGGAGAGGCGATCGCGGAATGTCTCGCATTTTTGCCGCACCTTAGCCACCAGGGTTTTCACCTTTTGGCTCAGTTGGTGGTGGAGTTGCTGGAAATGTTGCTGTTGTGCCTGGGTGCTGTAATACTGCTCCACCACTTGCTGCACCGTGGCAACTGCTTGCCCTTTCAGTCCCGGTAACACACTATAGCCCTGGGGCAACAGCGTCGGGGTGAACTCCGCAGCGGCTAAACAGTTGAGCCACGTTTGCCACTGTTGCCACAAGTCTTGCCATTGTTGCGGGGTGAGTTGCGTCGTCGAGGTTTGGGCATCCAGATTCACGCGCTGGGTCAGCCACGCCACCACCGCCGGACTCACGCCGCGATAGATGTTGAGCAGTTGTTTTTTCAGCGGGCCAGGCACGAGGCTGATCCGCTCGTGCCACTGGGCAAAGGATTCGGTGCGATCGGGAATATCCCCCAGGAGGGGGGGCGGCGGTTCGTAGGCTTGCCCGGTTTGGACGGTGCGGACGCGGGACTGTTGAGCATTGACCTGATGGGCGGTGGTGACAATTTGCCCGCTGCCATCGGTGAGGATCACGTTGCTGTATTTGCCCATGATCTCCACATAGAGATGCCAGAGGGGATCATCCCCCGGACGGCGGGCGAATTGCAAATCCACGACGCGCTCCCAGGGTTGGAGGAGGGCGATCGCAGTCAAGGCCAGGCCGTTGAGTTGGTGGCGCAGTTGGTCGCTGAGGGTGAAGGTGTCCGGGGTGCGCGGCGGAGCCGAGCCGATGCCGAGCCGCGCCAGTTGGGGATGCCAGCAGAGGGTGAGCCAATCGCGGCGGCTGAGGGTGCGCAGGGCAATGGCGAGGGTGTGGCGATCGCGCTGATAGACCTGCTCCACGCGGGCCGGAATCCAGTCGGCTTGGAGTTCGGCACAAATCGCCACCAAGGTGGTGTAGTCAAAGGCTTGCATAGGCGTGGGCAGAATCGTGGGGGGAGAGCCGGAGCATGGTGAGCTCAAGGATTTGTCGTTACCATGGTGGGAATAGCGCTCAAAACGCCTTTTTCGTCCCTTCAAGACGGCAGCGCCGCTCGGTCTTTATGGATATTCAACTCATCAATATTGGCTTTGGGAATATCGTTTCGGCGAACCGGATCATTGCGATTGTCAGTCCCGAATCGGCCCCTATTAAGCGTATCATTACAGAAGCTCGCGATCGCGGTCAGCTTGTGGATGCCACCTACGGACGACGAACCCGCGCCGTGATCATCACCGATTCGAGTCATGTCATTCTTTCGGCCATCCAGCCCGAAACCGTGGCCCATCGCTTCCTGTTGCAAAAAGATGGCTCCACCCCATCGTCTTAACTAAGATCCTCTATCCTCTTCGCCCCATGCAATCTAAAACCCTCGCCCCCCAGCCGTCCCAGCGTTCTACATCCACGGGCAGGCTTGTTGTGCTCACTGGGCCGAGTGGTGTGGGGAAAGGAACCCTCGTCAAAGCGTTGTTAAACGCCCACCCGGACTTGCACCTGTCCATCTCTGCAACCACACGGCAACCGCGACCGGGGGAAGCCCACGGTCAACAGTATTACTTTGTCGATCGCGCCACCTTTGAAGAGATGATCGCCACGGATCAACTCCTAGAATGGGCAGAATATGCCGGGAACCTCTACGGTACGCCCCGTGGGGCCGTGGAAGCGGAAATTGCGGCGGGCAAAACCGTAATTTTAGAAATTGAATTGGTGGGGGCGCGGGTAATTCGGGAAACATTTCCGGCGGCGTTTCGGGTGTTTATTTTGCCCCCGTCCTTGGATGAGTTGGAACGGCGTTTGCGCGATCGCGGCACCGATGCCGACCCGGTCATTCAGCAGCGGTTAGCCCACGCCCAAACCGAACTCGCCGCCAGTGATGAATTTGATGTGCAAATCGTCAATGATGACTTTGACACAGCCCTGCGGCAGATTGAGCAGGCAGTCCTCGATTGGGCTTAGGGGATTCCGGTTGGCCGTAGCGATCGCATCGTTGAGCCGAGATTCCCACGGGGTTTTCGCAGACGCGGTATCGAGAAACGATTAAGATAAAGAACAGCAACGCAGAGTTACAGGACACTGAAAAGAATCTATGACATCCTATGCCGCCGCTTCTGCCCGCGCCGAAATGAGTGAGCTTCGGCGTTTAAAAACCCTTCTGCCCCCTGAGTTACAAAGCTGGGTGATGGTAGAAGCTAACACCGAAGTGAACCCGCCCCTCGTGCGCTGTGAAGAACTCGGACGGGACGAAATTGAAATTCAAATTGATTTGGCCAAGTGGGACAATTTGGCGATCGATCAGCGCAATCTCTTGTTCTGGCATGAAGTGGGACGGATTCAAAACGACACCATTCCCAAAGAAGGGTGGGAAATGGCAGCCCTAGCCATTGGTTTAGGCGGGGCTGTGGGTGAATTGTGGGTGCAAGATGGCCTCTTGCTCTTGCTGGCTTTGGCTCTCTGCGGGGTGTCGGGCTTCCGACTTTGGCAGAAAAATAATGGCGATAAACGGCTCGAAGAAGCCCTCGAAGCGGATCAACGGGCGATCGCCCTCGCCACCCGGTTCGGCTACAGCCTGCCCAATGCCTACAAAAGCCTCGGCAGTGCCTTAAAAACGTTGGTCGAACAAACCCCCAACCGCCGCGTCCGCAAGCGTTACGAAACCCGCCTCCAAGCCCTGCGCCGCAGTGCCAACAAGGCCAAGTCCAAAATGGAAACGAAGGTTCCCGAAGGCCGCCCAATGCTCTAGGGTGAGCCACGGCCTGGGGGGTTTATTCCTCTTGTTTGCTGAGCAGTGGAACGGGGCGGCCCTTGATGCTGGCCCCGTCGTTTCAGATGATCTTCATTCTCTCTGCCCATGGATCACGGCTCGAAACGTTCTATCTATGCAGCGATGGCCGCGAATTTGGCCATTGCGATCGCAAAATTCATCGGTGCGTCCCTCAGTGGCAGCTCTGCTATGTTGTCCGAAGGGTTTCATTCCGTGGTGGACACCACCAATGAGCTGCTCTTGCTCTACGGCTTAAAACAGAGTGCCGCCGAACCCGACGAAGACTATCCCCTTGGCCGCAGCCAAGAGCTTTATTTTTGGGCGTTGATGGTGGCGGTGTTGATTTTTGCCCTCGGCGGCGGGTTTTCGATCTATGAGGGGGTGCAAAGTATTCAGTATCCGGAACCGTCTCGCAATTTTGCCGTGAGTTATGGGGTGTTAGCGATCGCTGCCCTCTTTGAAGGAATTGCCCTCTTCATCTCCGTGCGGGAATTCAACAAAAACCGCCCCGAAAGTCTCACCTTTTGGCAAGCCCTCCGCAAAAGCAAAGATCCCACTACTTTTGTAGTCATTTTTGAAGATGCCGCCGCCTTAGTCGGCTTGGCCATTGCGGCGATCGGGCTGGGGGTGAGCGAATGGCAGCATAGCACCCAATACGACGGCATCGCGTCGATTTTGATTGGTCTATTATTAACCGTCGTCGCCGGGGTGCTGGTCTTTGAAACCAAAGGACTCCTCCTGGGCGAAAGTGCCCTCCCGGAAACCCGCACCAGCATCAAACAGATCGTCCAGGACGATTCCGCCGTTTCCGCCCTCGGCCCCCCCATTACGATCCACCTTGGGCCCACCGATGTTCTGCTTGCTCTGAATATTGAATTTAAAGATGAACTCGCCGCCGATGAAATCGAAGCCGCGATCCGCAGGATTGAGGCCAAGATCCGGGCCGCCCACGGAGAGATCAAGCGCATTTTTTTCGATGCGGCATCGATTGTGTAGTGACTTTCTCCTAGAGCATCGTGCAATTCTGCCTTCATCCTGTTGCTATCCCCCCGACTGTCCCCGTCATGCTCGACCTTGATCTGTTAATTCGTGCCCGCTATCCGCTGCTCTATATCGTCACCCCTGAAGAGGAGCCGGTGTTACAGCAGTTGGCCCAGGTGGCACATCACCTCATCCCCCAGCGGCAATTGTTGGTGTGGGATTTGGTGCGGGGCTGGCAAGACAACAGCACCCACCGCAATTCGATCATGGGAGCCTTGGGACGGGTGCGCACAGAAGAAGTGGAGCCGACGATCTTTGTCTTGAAGGATTTGCATTTCATTTTGCAGTATCCCCACAACCCATCCAATGCCCCAGTGATTCGCGAATTGAAGAACCTGGCGGCGGATTTGAAATATACCCACCACACGCTGATTCTGACCAGTCATACCCTGATCGTGCCACCGGAACTGGCCGAAGAAGTGACGGTGATTGATTGCCCCCTGCCCGATGAAGGGGCGATCGCGCAACTCCTCACCGAAGCCGTCACCCCCGATCAACTGCGCCTCAACACCCTCGCCAAAGAGCAATTTGTCAATGCCTGCCAAGGCCTGAGCCGCACCCGGATTCAGCGCGTCCTCGCCCGTGCTCTCGCCGCGAAAGGAGAGGTGAACGCCGCCGACATTGAAAGCGCCCTTGAGGAGAAAAAGCAAGCCATCCGCCAAACGGGATTGCTGGAATTCTACGCCGCCCAAGCCTCGTTAAAAAGTGTGGGGGGGTTGGAAAACCTGAAGCAGTGGGTGCGGTTGCGCAAGGATGCCTTTACCGAAGAAGCCCGCCGCTACGGGATTCCCAACCCGAAAGGCGTGCTCCTCGTCGGCATTCAAGGCACAGGAAAATCACTGTCAGCGAAAACCATCGCCCATGAATGGCGGTTGCCCCTGTTGCGGTTGGATACGGGGCGATTGTTTGGCGGTTTGGTGGGGGAAAGTGAAAGCCGAGTGCGCCGGATGATTCAGATTACAGAAGCGATCGCGCCCTGTGTATTGTGGATTGATGAAATTGACAAAGCCTTCGGCAACATTAGCGGCAGCGTCGATGGTGATTCTGGCACATCGCGGCGGATGTTCGGGGCATTGATCACCTGGATGCAGGAAAAAACCGCCCCGGTCTTCATCGTCGCCACGGCCAACAATGTGCGCATCCTTCCCGCTGAACTGCTCCGCAAAGGCCGCTTTGATGAGATTTTCTTCCTCAACCTCCCCACGGAAAAAGAACGCCAAGAAATTTTCAACGTCCATCTCCAACGCCTCCGCCCCTCACGGCTGCGGGAGTTCAACCGATCGCTCCTTGCCAAACAGACCAAAGACTTTAGCGGTGCGGAAATTGAGCAGGTGATTTTCGATGCGATGCACCAAGCCTTCGCCGAAGGGCAAGACGGGCAGCGGCGGGATTTTGTCGATACGGATATTCTGCGGGCTGTGGAAGATACCGTGCCCTTGGCTGCGATCGCCCGCGACCAAATTGAAGACCTCAAACGCTGGTCTGCCGAAGTGGGCGCTCGCACCGCCTCCCAAGACACCGAACTCACCCAAGCCCTCCGCGACTACATGAAACGGCGCGGCTTCAATGCCGGCGACAGTGACCTCTCCCGCTAATCAAAACCCCCCGTTTACTCAACGCTACTGCTTATACACAAATCCATCTCAAGAGCCTACACCATCCTTCAATCCCC
>CAZCWE010000046.1:0-457 GCA_964502285.1 uncultured Spirulina sp.
GGCCGCCATCGTCGCGGCGGCATGCTCTCCGCCACCACGGAAAAAACCACCGAATATCACCTCGTCGCCACCTTCAACCAACTCCAAACCGAGTTTAACCTCAGCCTTGCGCATTTTTGTGTCACCCTCTCCGACGACATCCCGCCCCATTACCGGGTCAATATTGAACTCGCGCCGGGGCAAATGTTGGACGCACCAGCACGATTTATTCAACGGTTTGACGAAATTTTGACCCACATCCACGCCTCCTATGCCTACCGTCGCCCCAATCCCATCCCCGACCCCCGCCTGCGGATCTTAGCCCCCGGCAGTTTTAACGAACTCCGTCGCCGCTCCTTGGCGCGGGGCGTTCTGGACGATGGCAGCGATCGCAACGGCAATCCTGCTGATGGTGTATGTGCCGCGCGGGGTCGAACCGACGGGACAGCCCGTGGCGGAACACAGCAGGATAGCGCCC
>CAZCWE010000046.1:467-15111 GCA_964502285.1 uncultured Spirulina sp.
CGTCGCCGCTCCTTGGCGCGGGGCGTTCTGGAATCGCAGCTAAAATTACCCCACCTGACGAGCGATCGCACCTATCTCGATGGCATCACCGTCGAGCGGGAAGTGCGGATGGGGTAGCATCAAAAAGGGTTATCAATCCTGCCCAGTCGGGAAGCAACCTGATACAATTTCCCTCTAAACGACGGTGATCACTCATGGCATACTGGCTGTTTCAAGGCAACCCAAAATACTACCGGATTCAGGACGCGATTCGGGATTTTGACGAAATGCCGTGGCTGACGACCCGGTATGCAAAGGAGATCGCTCTAGGGGATGGGGTGATCGTCTGGATTGCAGGCAAAGAGGCGGGAGCCTATGCGATCGCCGAAATTGGCGGCCTGCCGGAATTAATGCCGAATCCGAGCGATCGCGCCTATTGGATCGACAAAAGCCGCATCGGCACGCGCCCCCAAGCAATGCTCCGCTTCACCCAAAAACTTACCACCCCCATCCTCCGCACCACCGTCCGCCAAGACCCCATCCTCAAAGACCTCACGATCATCCGCGCCCCCAACAGCACCAACTTCCGCCTCACCCCCGCCCACTGGCAACGCTTCCACACCCTGATCACCGAGTCTACGGATTAATCCACACTTCCTAAACTTTTCAGTTAAAGCTAATGATCAACAGGACTCCCCATTGTTTAGAAATTCGCCCTGGACTCACGGTTGAAAGCGATCGCCTCTCGGCTCTCTGCCAACAGTGGCAGATTATCAAGCTGGAACTGTTTGGTTCTGTCCTCCGGGATGACTTCCGCCCCAGCAGTGATATCGATATCCTCGCCACATTTCATCCCACGGCTCGGATTACATTTTTTGACCTCGATCAGATTGAAATCCAACTGAGTCCCCTGCTCCAAAACCGCCCCATCGACCTCACAACCCGGCGAGCGATCGAACAAAGCAACAACCCGCTCCGCCGCGCAGCTATCCTAGACCATACTCGCCTCATTTATTCTGTATGAATCGCGATCGCGAATATCTCCTAGACGCAATCCAAGCCTGCCCCCTAATTCTTGAATTCAGTCAAGGGCAAAATCAGGAAACGTTTAATCGTGATCTAAAAACTCAGTCTTCGATCCTTTATCAACTTACTATTCTTGGGGAAGCTACCAATCGCCTCAGCCTTGAGTATCAAAGCATTAATCCCCAAGTTCCGATTGCCGCCATGCGCGGAATGCGCAACCGAATTGTTCATGAATATAAGGAAATTGATCTCAAAATTCTATGGGATGTGATCCAGTTTCACATCCCTGAACTTCTTGAACTCTTGCAAAATAGCAATCTTCCTCAGCCATAAAAATAGCTTCAGCCTACTTTGTGATTAATCCATAAATGATCACTCTTGAAAGTACCAATAACTTGCTTAATATTTGCGTTCTTTGGGTTCAAAGCGGTTGATGACCACGGGCATATAGGCCAGATCAACACCGGCGGCGGAATGGTAGGCGAGGGTGTGGTTGAGGAAGGTTTGATCGTCGCGGTTGGGGAAGTCTTCGCGGGAATGTGCGCCCCGGCTTTCTTGGCGGTGGAGGGCAGAGGTGAGGATCACTTCGCCGACGACCATCAGGTGCTGGAGTTCGATCGCTTCAATCAGTTCCGTATTCCAAGCGAGGGTACGATCGCTCAATTGAATCCGTCCATATTCCGCTTTCAAGGCCTGGACTTGATCGAGACCCGTCTGCATAATTTCGGCGGTGCGAAACACGCCACAATGCTCGCTCATGCAGTCTTGGAACCGTTGGCGGAGATCCCCTAAACGGAGGTCGCCCTCTTGTTCGAGGAGTTGGCGCATCCGGGTTTGGGAGCGATCGCAATAGGTCTGCGCGTCAAAGGTGGGGAGTTTGCGGGTTTGGACATATTCTGCGATCGCCGCTCCCGTCCGGCGGCCATAGACCACACATTCCAGCAGGGAATTGCTCCCCAACCGATTCGCCCCATGCACCGACACACAGGCCGCCTCCCCCGCCGCGAAAAAGCCCTCCACGAGATGATCCGCACTGCGGCGCACCTGGCCGGAGGTGTTCACCGGAATCCCCCCCATGGAATAGTGAGCTGTGGGACGCACGGGCATCGGCTGTTCCACCGCATCAATCCCCAAAAGGCGATGGGCTTCTTCCCAACAGAAGGGGACGCGGCTCATGATTTTCTCTTTCCCCATGTGGCGCAAATCCAGATGGACAAAGGAACCGCCCGCGCTGCCGTCGGGGTGAATCCCTCGTCCGGCGCGGATTTCCAGGGTAATCGCCCGTGAGGTGATGTCGCGGGGGGCGAGTTCCATTTGTTTGGGGGCATAGTTGGCCATGAAGCGATCGCCCTCACTATTGCGCAGATAGGCCCCTTCACCGCGCACCGCCTCGGAAATCAGCACCCCCACCGGATAGAGTCCCGTCGGGTGAAACTGGACAAACTCCATATCTTCGAGGGGCAACCCCACCCGCGCACACATCGCCAACCCGTCCCCCGTTGAGGCGTAGTCGTTAGAAGTCGTATTAAACACCCGGCCATAGCCCCCGGTGGCGAACATCACCGCCTTGGCCCGCACCGCTTCGAGGTGGCTATTGAGAATGTTGTACATGACAACCCCCTTCGCCTCGTTCTCTTCGAGGATCAAGTCCATCACGTACCATTCGTCGTAAATTTTGACCTGTTGCGATCGCAAATTACTCACCAATTCATGCAAAATCGCATGGCCCGTCTTATCCGCCGCATAGCACGTCCGTTGATGGGAATGCCCCCCAAACGCCCGCTGAGCAATATGACCATCGGGCAACCGGGAAAACAGCACCCCCATATGCTCCAAATCAATAATCACATCGGGGGCTTCACGGGTGAGCAGCTCCACCGCATCTTGATCGGCGAGATAGTCCGAACCCTTCACGGTGTCGAAGGCATGGGCTTCCCAAGTATCTTCCGGGTCAACATTTTTTAGGGTGGCGGCGATGCCTCCTTGAGCTGCGACGGAGTGCGATCGGATTGGGTGCGTCTTCGCCACTAAGCCCACATCCAGCTTCGGGTCACGGCGTTTAATTTCCAAGGCGGCGCGACATCCGGCAAGGCCGCCCCCAACAATCATGACATCGTGTTCAAGCATGGTGCGATTCAGCATTAAGGGTCTAAATTCTATCTTGACGGACGAATTCTAGGGCCCGCGCAGAATTGCAGTAATTCTTTAGGAACGGAATCGGGGCAGTCCGAGCTGCCCACGTCCGATCCCGTTCCGCCGTAAAATGAAGGTCAGTCTACGGCCGCCGCATTGCACCCCTGTCCCTAACCCCCTCACCGCCAAACATCCTATGAGTTCAGCCGAACACTTGATCCAACTTGCCGAAGATCAACTCACGGAATACAGCACGGAAGCCCGCAAAATCGAAAAATTGCGCCGCAAATTTGGCTTCGTTGTCCCCTATCCTCAACAGCAGGCCATCCGGGATCAGATCGCCGCAGACATCCCCAGCCATTTCCTCGCCCAAATCGTCGAAAATAATCGTCAAGTTTTAGCTCTGCCCTGTTGGGGCATTGGTGGGTTGGGGTTGTTATTTGGGATCTCAGCCCAGCAACCCCTCGATTTTGTGGCGACGGGGATCGGGTTTTTCCTGGCGATTAAAATTCAACGCTGGGGCTGGTCATTGCAGGCAAAACGATTAGTCCTAAAAACCCTCGATGAAATTAAAGCGAGTGTGGAATCAATTCAAGCCAAATCTGTTCAAGAGTAGTGCGATCGCTCCCAGGATAACCACCGTATGGTTCTTGATTGATGTGACTTTGGTATGAAATGTAACGAGTCATCACCTGAATATTCAATGATTCCCAATGTTAAAACCAATTGATCGAAAGTTGTCGCATTTTATCACGAAAATTCCGCTGCGATTTATCTTGATCATGCCATTTCTGCTCCAGATTATCGCAGCAGTGGGGCTAACTGGCTGGCTATCACTCCGCAACGGTCAAAAAGCTGTCAATGAATTAGCCCAACAACTCCAACTTGAAGTTGAAAATCGGATTGACCAACACCTCGAAAATTATCTTGAAAAACCGATTCAACTCAATCAATTTAATGCCGAATCGTTACGGATCAATGAATTAAGCGTCACGGAACCCGACAGCCTTGCTCGTCGATTTTGGCAACAAATCCGGATCTATACCGACGTGCAATATATTTATTTTGCCAGTGCCCAAGGGGGCTATATTGGGGCGGGGCGTGAGGCGGAGGAGGTCACGATTGAGGGGACACCCAATTTCCGGCCGGGAGATTTTCAGAGCTGGCTGACGGATGGGCAAGGTCAGCGCACGGAGTTGCTTTATTCTGAACCGGACTATGATCCTCGGCGACGGGATTGGTATCAAGATGCGATCGCAGTCGGAAAACCCAGTTGGAGCGACATCTATATTTTTGTCGATAACCAGATCGGTATTTCTGCCACGCACCCGATTTTTGATGCGTCAGGCAATCCCCAAGGCGTACTGGCGGTGGATTATTTACTCGCGGGCATGAGTCAGTTTCTTCAGTCCGTGCCCGGTTCCCCCAACGGCACAACGTTGATTATGGAGCGATCGGGGGAGGTGGTGGCATCGTCCACCTCAGAACAACCCTTCTTGCCCACGGAT
The DNA here is from genome assembly GCA_964502285.1 of uncultured Spirulina sp. GTDB lineage: Bacteria > Cyanobacteriota > Cyanobacteriia > Cyanobacteriales > Spirulinaceae > Spirulina. The sequence continues at coordinate 5,114 of CAZCWE010000046.1, forward strand.
GACCCTGATGCCGAGGTGGAGCGACTGGCCGCGAGCCAAAGTCAATATCCCGCCATTCGGTCAACGGTTGCCGCTTTAGCTGCACAGGTTGCCGATTTTAACCAAATTACTGAGCCGCTCCAATTTCGCTACACCCTAGACGGTGAGCGGCAGTTTGTCCGAATTATTCCGCTGGAGTTCCAGGGTTTAGATTGGCTGATTATGGTGGTGATGCCAGAGTCGGATTTTATGGCGCAAATCAACGCCAACACACGCACGACGATTTTGCTCTGTGGGCTGGCGTTAGCGATCGCTACTTGGCTCGGCATTTATACTTCGCGCTGGATTAGTCAGCCTATTCTCAACCTGAATCGCGCCGCCCAAGGTATTGCAACCGGGGATATGTCTCAACAATTAGCCCCCTCGAAGATTAATGAAATTAGTCAACTGTCTCACTCCTTTAATCAAATGGTCGAACAACTCCATGAATCATTCACAGCGTTGGCCAAAACCAATGAAGATCTAGAAGAACGAGTGACAGAGCGCACCGCCGCCTTAAGCCAAGCCTTACAAGACTTGCAGCAGGCTCAAACGCAAATGGTTCAAGCTGAAAAAATGTCGAGCTTGGGGCAATTGGTCGCTGGTGTTGCCCATGAGATTAATAATCCGATTAATTTCATTTACGGTAACTTAAGCCATGCGAATGAGTATATTTCAGTATTTTTAGAAATTTTCCAAGCCTATCAGCAGGAATATCCCAATCCCCCGATCGCACTCCAAGAGCTGCTCGATGAGTTAGATCTCGATTACGTCAGCGAGGATTTCTTGAAATTACTCGCATCGATGCAAGTGGGCAGTGAACGTATTAAAGAAATCGTCAAATCGTTACGCACATTTTCACGTTTAGATGAATCGGAGATGAAAACAGTAGATGTGCATGCGGGGATTGAGAGCACATTAATGATTTTGAAACATCGCCTCAAGGAAAAACCCGATCGTCCGGCAATCAAGGTTGTGAAAGAGTATGGCGATTTACCATTGGTAGAATGTTATTCCGGTCAATTAAATCAAGTGTTTATGAATCTTTTGGCCAATGCGATCGATAGTTTTGATGATAGCCATCAGGCTAGTTCTTTAGATAGGATTAACGCCCAATCGGATCAGATTACAATCCGCACAACTTGTTTAGATGAGCAATGGGTAGAAATTGCGATCGCTGACAACGGCCAGGGCATCGATGAAGCTTCACAAAAACAGCTTTTTGATCCATTTTTTACCACTAAACCCATCGGGAAAGGCACAGGCTTAGGGCTATCGATCAGTTATCAAATTGTGACCGAAAAACATCAGGGTAAGCTACTCTGCCGCTCTGCGGTCGGCCAAGGCAGCACGTTTATGATTCAAATTCCCGTGCGTCAGGTGCCAGCGATTATCCATTGATCAGGGTTTGAATGACAGCTTCTAGGCCGGTGACGACGCGGGCGAAGCGATCGTAGTCGAGTTTGTCGGGGGTGTCGTCGAGGGTGTGGTAGTGGGGATAGCGGAAGGGGGCGGTGTCGGTGACCATCAGGGCGGGATAGCCCTGCTGCCAGAATGACCAGTGATCCGACCAACCGGCTCCGGCGACGGCGTTGGGCAGGATGGCGGCTTCGGAGGGAAATTGAGCGACGGCGCGAAATGTGCCGACCACCCGCCGCACGAGGGCAGCGGAGGCGATGTTACCCACAAAGCTGATGAAATTGCCTTGGATGGGATAGATGCGATCGAGGAGGCCGATGGGGTAGGTTTGGCTGCCGGGAGCGTCGTCGTAGTAGCCGAGGGTTTCGAGGCTGAGCATGGCGACGATCTTGTCTTGGCAGGCTTTGCAGCGTTTGGCATAGACGAGGCTGCCCATGTCGTCTGTCCAGAAAAAGGGGGGTTCTTCGTTGGTGAAGGCCACGAGGCGGAGGGTACGATCGCTTCCTTGGGTGGCCATGCGCCGCGCGATCGCTAAAATTGCCGCCACCCCAGACCCGTTATCGTTCGCCCCTGGCACACCCACCACCGAATCATAATGGGCCCCCACCACCACAATTTCATCCGGTTTCGTCCGGCCAGGAATTTCGAGGATCAGGTTTTGAAAGGATTGATCCGCGACGCTGTATTCCTGCACCTCCACGGGATAACCTGTTTGGGCGAGGGTTGTTTCGAGGTATTGTGCGACCTGGACTAATTCTGGATAGGCGATGTAGTTGTGGGGACGAGATGCGATCGCCTCCACCTCAGTGCGCAACTCCGCTGCCAACTGCTCCACCGCCGGGGTCAACGGCGGCAACTCCCCGCGATAACTCTGGCCCGGCATCCAAATCATGGCGCGGTATACTCCCAACCCGAACAGCATCAACAGTCCAAACAATACCAACAAGCGGCGCATGGTGTGGCGATCCATCCAATTCAAAGTGAATCGCATCCGGCCAATGCCCACAGAAATCACGCCTGATGACTTTCGATCGCCCACCGCGCCAATTCTGTTCGGTTATTTAAACTGGTTTTGTTCAGCATATTGGACACATGGCTTTCAATCGTGCGCTGACTCACATTAAGATGCACGGAAATTTCTCGATTTGACATCCCCTGCGCCACCATTTGCACCACCTCAAGCTCCTTCGGTGTCAGGTTCACATCATGGGGCACATGGATCGTCGGCGGTGCGTCCGTCCCTTTGTAATGTTGGCTCAACCGATCCGCCTGCTTGAGGGACGATTCCACCTGCGCCACCAATTCTTCCGGCTCGAAGGGCTTCACCATGTACACATCCGCCCCTTGGCTCAACCCCTTGACCCGGTCTTGGCTTTGCCCTTTGGCAGACAGGAACAAAAACGGAATCCAACTGGTTTTAGGATTGCCCCGTACATTTTCGACGAGGGTGTAGCCATCCATTTCCGGCATCATAATGTCACAAATGATCATGTCCGGATCAGCCCCTTCGAGAATTTCGAGGGCAATCCGACCATTCTCAGCGGTGATCACTTCATAGCCTCGAAATTCGAGATAGTCTTTCACTAAAAGAATGAGGTTTGGGTCATCATCAACCAGTAAAAGTTTTGTTTTCGACAATCGTTTTGGTTCCTTCATCAGTCTGACCTTCTATCAATGTTGTGAGCGTGGTGCGAAGATTGTGCATAATCCACCCTGAATGGTGATGAATGAATGTCGGCTCATATTTGCGTCAAGCCATTAATCACTGAATTCTGAAGAATGCTCTTGAATATTATTTGGTCAATGGGGATTTTATAGATCACCTGCTTTCATTATCGCGTAGACGTGCTGATTGATGATGAAGCAATTATACCGAGATCATACGGAGGGTGGGGCTGGGCTTCCGGTTCTGTCCGGGAGGGGATGCTGGGCGATCGCATACTCTTCGACAATCTCACCCTGAAGCAGATGGCGCTGGATAATCTCCTCAATCACCTCCGGCATGGCGTTGCGATACCACACCCCATCGGGATAAACGAGCAAAATCGGCCCCTGGGCGCAAACTCGCAGGCAGTTGGCTTTGGTGCGAAAGATGCAGTCGGGGCGGATTTCGGTGGGTTTGTCGAGGCCGAGTTCCTGAAGTCGGGTTTTGAGGTAATTCCAGGCGGTGATGCTGTCCTCTTTGGGGCAGCATTTCGGCTTGGTTTGGTCGGCGCAGAGAAACAGATGGCGCTGGATCTGCGGGATGCCGAGGGATGCGATGATCGGGGTGAGGTTGGGGGATTCCGGCGAGTTCATGGCGATGAAGGTGAAGGGATGAACACTTAACCGATCCCAGCGGGGGTTAAGCGTTCATGGGTAGGTTAAGCGTCGAGATGGGCGAGGGTTTGTTGGAGACGGGTGCGATCGCGCCCCTGCTGATGGAGCAACACCCAAGATTGCATCAAGTCGGGGCCTTGCAATGCCCCCGTTAACGCCGCCCGCATCGATTTCATCACCAAGCCTTTTTTGACGTTGGCGGTTTTCGTCACGGTTTTAATCAGGTCTTTGGCACTGTCGAGGCTGAATTCCTCGTCACTGTTGAGGGCATCGAGGACGGCGGTGATAATCTCTTTCACGCCCTCCTGTTGGAGATGGGCGGTGGCTTTTTCGTCGAAGCTGAGGGTCTCCCCAAACAGGAGTTGGGCCTCAGGGACGGCATCGGGTAAGCGGGTCAGGCTGGGGGCAACGAGGGCGGTGAGTTGTTCGAGCCAAGCGCGATCTTGGGGGTCGATATCATAGCCCGCCTTTTGCCAGTGGGGAATGAGCAGATCCGTGAGTTGGGGAATGGGCATACTGTGCAGGTATTGGCTGTTAATCCAATCGAGCTTGTCCCAGTCGAATTTTGCACCGGCTTTGTTGACGCGATCGAGGTCAAACTGGGCGGCGGCTTCGGGGAGGGTGAAGAGTTCTTGGGTGGAGTCCGGGGGAGTCCAGCCGAGGAGACACATATAGTTAGCGATCGCCTCTGCCGTGAAGCCCAATTCCCGAAAATCATCAATGGAGGTCACCCCATCCCGTTTTGAAAGCTTGCGCCCCTCGGTATTGAGAATCAGCGGCGTATGGGCAAAGGTGGGCACGGTCGCGCCAAGGGCTTCATAGAGCAAAATTTGCTTGGCCGTATTGGCAATGTGGTCTTCACCGCGAATCACATGGCTGATCTGCATATCGAGATCATCCACCACCACCGCCAAATTATAGAGGGGTTGCCCAAAGGGTTCATCCCCCCCAGGAGTCCGGGCGATCACCATATCGCCGCCGAGGTCGCGCCCCTGCCACACCATCTTGCCCCGCACTTGATCCTCCCAAATGATCTGCCGATCATCGTCAATCTTGAAGCGGATCACCGGTTTCCGCCCAGCGGCGACGAATTCGGCTTCTTGCGCTGGGGTGAGATGGCGATGGCGGTTGTCGTAGCGGGGGGCTTGGCTTTGGGCTTTTTGGCGATCGCGCAACTCATTCAACTCTTCAGGCGTGCAGTAGCAGCGATAGGCGAGGCCCTTGTCTAACAAGGTCTGCACCGCTTGGCGATAGTGATCGAGGCGATCGGACTGGTGGATCGGGCCTTCGTCCCACTGCAACCCCAGCCATTGCAGGCCGCTGAGGATATTTTCGGTATATTCCGGGCGCGATCGCTCCGTATCCGTATCTTCAATGCGGAGAATAAACGTCCCCCCCTGACGACGGGCATACAGCCAATTAAAGACAGCCGTTCGAGCCGTTCCGATGTGGAGATTCCCGGTCGGGCTTGGCGCAATTCGTACTCGTACAGTCACAGATCTCGTCCTCAACCATCCAAATTTCATCCTCTACCGTAACAAAAAAGGGCTTTGTCATTGCAGAAAACTTATGTTATGCTAGTTTCTCGTTGACGAAAGTTGACTGCAACCAAAAGCGGATGTGGTGGAATTGGTAGACACGCACGCTTGAGGGGCGTGTGGCTAGCCCGTGCGAGTTCGAGTCTCGCCATCCGCATTGGATCAAGCCCTAAAAAACCTCACCATCAGACCCCAGATTGATCGCCAATCTGGGGTCTGATGTTGTGAATGTTCAATTAGTCCACTCGTTCCAGTTGCCAAAGGATTTGGTTTCCTTCCCGACGAACCCGTGAAATGACCCAATTACGCCACGACCAATGATCTCCGCGACTGGTCACGGCACTTGCATTGACATCCATCAAATCCGCAAGTTCGGAACTGCTGATTAGGTAGCCCTTTTCTGCGACCTCCTCGGCAATTCTTAGTGTTCCAATGAGATGATCTAGCCGCAACATCCGTGTTTCGCGGGGCAAGTATTGATCATCGAGAGTCCCGGAATTAACGTCACTCATGGTCGATTGCATCTCGAAAAGATTAGTTTGTTTATCGTTGTAACGTATCGTTAAAGGCTCCGGTGAGTCTGATAAGCCTGTTACCGGATTTCCACTGATTTCCGACCAAATTGTAACGAAATCCGCTGGAATATCACAGCGTAATGAAGGAGTTCGTCCTTGGGCAAAGGCAGAGGCGATCGCATCGGCGGCTTCATTTCCTTCTACACCCCGATGGGCCGGAACTGTTTTCCATTCGATGGGCGGCGAGGCTTGTTTTAATGACAGTAATTCTTGCCAGAGGTCTTGGTTTTGAACGGGCTTCCCGGCGGCGGTTTTCCACCCTCGTTTTTGCCACCCGTTCACCCATTGGGTAATCCCTTTTTGGACATATTCACTATCGGTGTAAAGGGTGGCCGGATGGTGTTGACCGCTGCGTTGCCAGAGGCGCAACGCGGCGATCGCGCCCTGCAATTCCATGCGGTTATTGGTGGTTTGGGGGTCACTGCCGCCAAGTTCTGCGATCGCGCCATCGGAAAAATACACCACCACTCCCCAGCCCCCTGGGCCTGGATTGCCAGAACAGCCCCCATCGGTATAGATAGATTGGATTGTAATGGGTTGCGCGGCCATGAAAACGATCTCCGTGTTGAGTGCTATGGTGTATCGTCGCACGGAGAGCGATCGTCGTTTAACTTTTGGCCCAAAAGAAGGAGCGATCGACAAACCGCTCCTTAAGAGATCGTAGTTTTAATGACACTAACTACCCAAACTGAAATAGAAAATTGTGTAGTGCTAAGCATGAGCGACAGTTCACACCGTAACACTCAAAAACGAATGGCATCGTTAAGAGCCGACACCCCAAACTGCTCCAGACATGGCGCGGTCACCCGTAAGACAATGTTGCACGAGACCCACCGAGACAGGATGGTTATCGATCACAACAGGGCAAAAAAGAATGCCGAGACAGGGCAGAGGGGAAACCTTAACAGCGGTTTTCAGGAGGGGAAGACCGGCCTCTCCTGGCGTATTTTGCAATCTGACGTCGAATTGCTGTCCTTACTTATTACTTCAGCCTGCATCGCAAGTTTTATGCAAATTGTCGAAATTTTTTTTTTGAAATGGGGAGCGAAGAAGCCTCAATTCCTTGTTACACGGAGGTTACAGGCGTTTTGTGTAGCGATCGCGTAGCTCTTGAATGGGGTCGGATCGCGGATCGGAGAGTGGAGCAACCGTTGAGGGGAAGCGATGAAGAGGCGATCGCATCTGGCACGGTCACCGGCGACATGAGGCGAACGGTCTCTTAACGACTGGGGGTGAGGAGCACACGGCCGGCATCCATTTCGGCCATCAGCAATTCAAGGGCTTCATAGTCCACGTCGGAAATGTGACCGAGGCGGGTGAGTTCAACGTTAATTTGGTTTTCGATTTCAGGTGTTAGGCGACGAATGTGTAACGCTTTTTCCACCAAGCGGCGAATTAATGGTGCTCGTTTCACTGATCCATACTGCGTTTTAAGTGGATAACCCCATCATCCGATTTTCGTTCCCCTTATGATGTGATCCGTGAAATGGAGTTGAGTGATCTAAGTCACGCCATAAATGTGGAATACACGCATAAAACTCCTTGAAATGCCGGTGCGATCGCGTCCTGACCCGGTTTAACCCTTAGAAGCAGCGAGGCCGCCGCCGATAGTGCCGATAGTGCCAATAGTCCTGCAAAATTTGGCCGTGATCAAAACAAAGTGGGCTGGGCATCGCCCATGGGTCAAAGACTCCCACAGTTTTTGCATCATCGGCTGCACGGGGTTCACCGGTCGCCGTAGCGATCAAGACGGTGCTGATCGTATGTTTGCGTTGATCGCGCTGGGGATCGGAATATACGTAAAACTGCTCAAGCAGGGTTACATCAAGGCTAATTTCTTCGCGGGCTTCGCGCCGGGCGGCAGTTTCCACCGCTTCGCCGTAATCAATAAAGCCGCCAGGAATCGCCCAACCATAGGGGGGATTTTTCCGCTCGATGAGGATGATGGGGCGATCGCGCCGATCCACAAGCTCGATGATAATGTCTACGGTGGGAACCGGGTTACGATAGGTCATGCGTTCAAGGGCGAAACGAGCAACAGTCAGCGAAACGGAAAATCTTGTGCGTTTTTGATTGTATCCGAGGAGGGGCGCGATGGCAGCGCAGCACGGGCGAATCACAATTTTAGGGGCCGGGGCTTGGGGATCGGCGTTGGCGACCCTGGCCACCGAGGGGCAGAATGAGGTGCGGCTCTGGTCGCGGCGCAGTGGCCAGGCGTTGGGGCCATGGGTCGAGGCGAGTGATCTGCTGTTGATCACGGTGTCGATGCGGGGGGTGCGCGATGCGATCGCCCGCCTCCAGGCTGTTGCGCTGCCGCCGGGTTTGATCCTCGCCACCGCCACCAAAGGCCTCGACCCCGACACCCAACAGACCCCCGCCCAACTGCTCCAAGCAGCCTTTCCCGATCATCCCGTCGTGGTGCTCTGCGGGCCCAATTTATCGAAGGAAATTCAACAGGGATTACCGGCCGCCACTGTGGTAGCGAGTTGCGATCGCGAGGCCGCCGCAACGGTGCAACGTTATTTCGCCAGCGATCGCTTCCGCGTCTATCTCAACACCGATCCCCTGGGGACGGAATTGGGGGGCACGTTAAAGAATGTGATGGCGATCGCGGCGGGGGTTTGTGATGGGTTGAGCTTGGGGACGAATGCCAAGGCGGCCTTGTTAACGCGGGCATTGCCGGAAATGGTGCGGGTCGGAGTGGCGTTAGGAGCGCAGCCGGATACCTTTTTTGGTCTGTCGGGGTTGGGGGATTTGCTGGCTACCTGTAGCAGTCCGCTGTCGCGTAACTATCAAGTGGGCTACGGTCTGGGGCAAGGCAAAACCGTGACGGAGATTTTGGCCCATCTTGAAGGGACAGCGGAAGGGGTGAATACCGCAGCCGTGCTCGTGGCGTTGGCCGAACGAGATGCGATCGCTGTCCCCATCGCCACCGCCGTCCATCACCTCCTCCAAGCAGAGATCACCCCCCTCGATGCCGTCCAAAGCCTGATGGCGCGGGAACTCAAACCCGAATTTGGCCAATGGCTCCAGGTGAACCCCAAAAAAACCGAGCGATGAAAAAAATCATCACTCGGTAGGTTTAAGGCTTAAAGGTGAATCTGAGGACTACACCGAAGCAGTCTAATTACAGTTGCGGCGTGAACTGTTCCTTTTCCGGAACCTCCGTATATTCCGCCACAATCTGCCGGAACTCTTCACCATCAATCGTTTCTTTTTCGATCAACAGATCCACCAGGCGATCGATCACCACGCGATTGTCGCGGACAATTTGGCGAGCGCGTTGGTGGCATTGTTCGGCAATCTCGCGCACCTGAGCATCAATGCGGGTGGCGATTTTTTCCGAATATTCAGAACGGTTCATCAAGCCATTGCCGAGGAATACTTCACCGGCTTGGTCTTCGAGGGACAACGGGCCAAGGTCGCTCATCCCAAAGCGGGTCACCATTTGCCGCGCCATGCTCGTTACCATTTGCAAGTCTCCACCGGCCCCCGTGGTCACTTCCGCATCACCGAACACTTCTTCTTCGGCAGCACGACCACCCAGAGCACCGCAGATCCGAGCGGTTAACTGAGAGCGAGTAGTTAAGCCCTGTTCTTCGTTGGGGGTGAACCAGGTTAACCCTTGGGCTTGGCCACGGGGCACGAGGGTCACTTTTTGGACGGGGTCGTGCTCTTGTACCAGAGTCCCGACGATCGCATGACCCACTTCGTGGTAGGCAATCAGACGCTTGCTCTTGCTATCGACGAGGGGCGTGCCTTCCATCCCCGCGACGACACGATCCACCGCATCATCAATTTCTAAGAGGGTGATTGCTTCTTTGCGACGGCGGGCGGTGAGGATGGCGGACTCGTTGAGGAGGTTGGCCAAATCAGCACCACTGAAGCCGGGGGTGCGGCGGGCGATCGCTTCCAACGACACATCCGGCGAGAGTTTCTTATTGCGGGCATGGACTTCGAGCACTTTTAAGCGACCCTTGAAGTCCGGCGCATCCACAATCACCTGACGGTCAAACCGACCCGGACGCATCAACGCCGAATCCAACACATCAGGGCGGTTCGTTGCCGCGATGATAATGATGCCGGTGTTGCCTTCAAACCCGTCCATTTCCGTCAGGAGTTGGTTTAA
>CAZCWE010000047.1:0-15016 GCA_964502285.1 uncultured Spirulina sp.
CTCCAAGCCCAGGGTGTGGAATTGCGCGGTGATGGGGCGACCGGTGCAATCATCCCCGTCACGCCCGCCACCGATGACGATTGGGCGACCGAATACAGCGATCTGATCCTGTCGATTAAAGTTGTCGATTCCGTCACTGCCGCCATTGACCACATCAACACCTACGGCTCGAAACACACCGATGCGATCGTCACCCAAGATGATGCGATCGCCCATCAATTTCAGCAAACCGTAGATGCGGCCGGAGTCTTTCACAATTGCTCCACTCGTTTCGCTGACGGCTTCCGCTACGGGTTCGGCGCAGAGGTGGGGATCAGCACCGCCCAAATGCCGCCCCGTGGCCCGGTGGGCTTGGAGGGGTTAATCACCTATAAATACGAAGTGTGCGGCCAGGGTCACATTGCTGCCACCTATACCGGCGACAATGCCAAACCCTTTACCCATCGGGATTTAGGCGGAGCGTCAAAATGAGCGATCGCATTCATCTCACCAACATTCGCGCCTACGGCTACACCGGAGCTTTACCCGAAGAAACTGTCTTGGGGCAATGGTTTTCCGTAGATTTAACCCTCTGGGTGGATATCGCCGCAGCGGGAGCGAGTGACAATCTCGAAGAAACGGTGGACTATCGAGAGGCGATCGCGATCGTCAAAACCACCATCCAAACCCAAACCTACGCCCTGATCGAACGCCTCGCCACCGTGATCAGCGAGCAGATCCTCACCCTCCCCCGCGTCACCCAAGTGCGCGTCCAACTCACCAAAGAAGCCGCCCCCATCCCCGACTTCGGTGGCAAAATTGCGATCGATATGACCCGCTCTCAATCGAGCGTGGGGTGATGGGGTTTATTGTTGTTTGGTTTTGCAATGTTGAGGGCGTTTTAGGGAATGAATTGTAAATGATCGCATCAGGTGAATCATGACAGAAACGAAAACGATACCAACGGATCTTAAATTGTCGCCAGTCCAAACGAAGGCGGAGGTTTTTGAGCGACTTCGGGCGTATAAAACGGTGTTGTTTGGGTTGGGGGTGCGGCGGTGTGGGGTGTTTGGTTCGTTTGTGCGGGGGGAGATGACCCCAGAGAGTGATGTGGATGTGTTGATTACGTTTGAGCCGACGCTGAAAACGTTTAATAATTTTATGGATTTGGCGTTTTTTTTGGAGGATTTGATGGGGCGTGATGTGGATGTTTTAACTCCAGAATATTTAAGTCCCATTTTTGGCCATAGAATTTTAGCGGAGGTGGAAGATGTCCCATTATCCTGAGGATTATTTAGGTCACATTTTGATCGAAACAACATTTATTTTGAGTCAATCCCCTGGCTTGAATAAAGAAACTCTAATTAATGATGGTACGTTAGTGCGGGCAATGGTGCGAAGTTTAGAGATCATTGGAGAAGCAACTAAAAATATTCCTGATAATTTTAAACAAAAATATCCTAATATTCCGTGGCGAAATATGGCAGGTATGAGGGATAGGTTAATTCATGATTATTTTGAAATTGACTATGATGTCGTTTGGGAAACGATCATTAATAATATTCCTGATTTAGATCGAGACCTCCGTCAAATCATGATTCAAGAGGGTTACACTATCCCCAAGCTGAAATAAATCAATGGGGATTTGTGGGTTTAGGGTTTGTTGTATTTTGGTTATTTTAGGAGGTTTTAGAATAATGGATACTTTGATTTTTCAGGCGAGCATTAAAGACGGAAAAATTGTGATTCCTGAAATGTATCATCGAGATTTATCGGATGGGATGACGGTAGAAATTACGATAAAGTGCAAAAAAAAGATTCGTGAAACGTCTGTTTTAGGTCGATTACTTAAATCACCGCTTCGGGTGCGAGGGTTTCAACCTTTGTTAAGAGATGAAGTTTATTAATCTTTTTCTTTAGATGTCAGGAAATTGATGGGTTTATGGTTTGTTGTGTTTTGGATGGCTTAGGAGTTTTGGTATATAAATCAAGCAATATATGGAACTTTTTAGATGAGTAAATATGAAAAACTATTATCGAAGATCATCAGGGGCAAATCAGATAAAACTATTGATTTCAAACAACTTTGTGGTTTGTTGCTTAAGTTGGGTTTTGACCAAAGGGTGAAGGGTGATCACTTTATTTTTACGAGGGAAGATATTATCGAGATTATCAACATTCAGCCGCGAGGGTCACAGGCGAAGGCGTATCAAGTGAAGCAAATTAGAGGTTTAATTCTTAAATATAATTTAGGTGATCGCGATGTCAATTAAGTATCAATTAGTGATTTATTGGAGTGATGAGGATGAGTGTTTTGTGGTGGAGGTTCCGGAGTTGCCGGGGTGTTTTGCGGATGGGCAGAGTTATACGGAGGCGGTGCGGAATGTGGAGGTGGTGATTCGGGAATGGATCGCGACGGCGCAGGAGTTGGGGCGGGAGGTTCCAGCACCCAGGGGGCGGTTGATGTCTGCTTAATTGGGGATTGATGGGTTTAGGGTTTGTTGTGTTTTGGATGTTTTAGGGGGTTTTGGAGTGATGAAGTGGAAAACTCAAAAAATTGGTAGTTTTTGTAAAACAGGAAGCGGTGGAACTCCTTCTAGAAAAAAAGAAGAAAAGTATTATAACGGTAGTATTCCTTGGGTAAAATCTGGAGAACTTAGAGAAGGCTTAATCATTGACACAGAAGAAAAAATCACAGAAGCGGCAATTAAAGAAAGCAGTGCAAAGTTGATTCCTTCTGGTGCTTTATTAGTTGCAATGTATGGTGCAACAATTGGAAGGGTTGCAACTCTTGGAATTGAAGCAGCTAGTAACCAGGCAGTTTGTCATATTATCCCTGATGATTCTATAGCAGATCAACGATATATGTTTTATGCTCTGCGCCAACAAGTTCCAAAATGGATCGATCAAGGTGTTGGTGGAGCACAGCCAAATATTAGTCAAACTATTATTAAAGATACAAAAATCCCGTTGCCGCCGCTTGAGGAGCAGAAACGAATCGCGGCGATTTTGGATAAGGCGGATGGGGTGCGGCGTAAGCGTCGGGAGGCGATTCGGTTAACGGAAGAATTGGCGCGATCGCTCTTCCTCGATATGTTCGGCGATCCCGTCAAAAAAGGCTGGAAAATGATCACGGTTGGTGATATAGCCGCGAAAGAGAAAGGGTCTATGCGTACAGGGCCATTTGGTAGCAATTTATTACATAGCGAATTTGTTAATGAAGGAATACCAGTTTTAGGAATAGATAATGCTGTAAAAAATAAATTTGTTTGGGCAAAAGAAAGATACATTACACCCGAAAAATATGAGCAATTAAAAAACTACACCGTTTATCCTGAAGATGTGATTATAACAATAATGGGTACTTGTGGACGTTGTGCAATTGTTCCCAAAAACAGCCCGATTGCGATCAACACAAAACATCTTTGCTGTATAACCACAGACAAAAAACTTTGTCTACCCGAATTTTTGCATAGTTATTTTTTGTTTCATCCAATCACAAAACAATATTTAGCCCATAACACTAAAGGCGCAATCATGGACGGTCTAAATCAAACGATTATTAAGGGTTTACCTATTCCTCTTGTGCCCATTGATTTACAGAAAAAATACAAAAATCTTAGCCAGAAATTCAACAGATTAGACGATAACTTTAAAGATAATCAACAACAATCAGAAAACTTATTCAACTCCCTCCTACAACGTGCCTTCCGTGGAGAACTCTGAACAACCCAGCGCACCCTGAGCGAAGTCGTTGGCGAAGCCTCCCGTAGGGATTAGGGTAAGCGGCCGGGCCTCGACGACCCTCAGCCCTCAGTGATCAGCCCTCAGTTATTCAGTTAGGAATCAGCGATCGGGCTGCAACAACCCAGCACTGAGCCTCGTCGTTGGCGAAGCCTCCCGAAGGGATAGGGTCAGCGGCTAGGCCTACCTCCTCATTCACCCCCCAAACCCGTTACAGTAAAGAAACGTATCAATTTCTCATCATCAGCCCCCAGGTAGGATAAATACTCATGCGCTTAATCTTAATGACAGGCAAAGGAGGAGTCGGTAAAACCTCAGTCGCCGCCGCCACCGGCCTCCGCTGCGCCGAACTCGGTTATAAAACCCTCGTCCTGAGTACCGATCCTGCCCACTCCCTCGCCGACAGCTACGAAATCGACCTCGGCCACGAAGCCCAGCCCATCCGCCCCAACCTCTGGGCCGCCGAACTCGATGCCCTCATGGAACTCGAAGGCAACTGGGGCGCAGTCAAACGCTACATCACCCAAGTCCTCCAAGCCCGCGGCCTCGACGGAGTCCAAGCCGAAGAACTCGCCATTCTCCCCGGCATGGACGAAATTTTCGGCCTCGTGCGCATGAAACGCCACTACGACGAGGTGATGGATGCGCCTTACGAGTTTTATGAACAGATCGAAGCGTTAGAAAAAGTTCTCACCGATAATCAAAAAACCTCGGTGCGATTAGTCACAAATCCAGAGCGGATGGTGTTAAAAGAATCTCGCCGCGCCCATGCCTATTTGAGTTTGTACAATGTGGCAACGGATTTAATCATTGCCAACCGGATTATTCCCGATAGCGTCAATGATCCGTTTTTCCAACAATGGAAAGCCAATCAACAAATTTATAAGCAGGAAATTCACAGCGATTTCCATCCCCTTCCAGTGAAAGAAGTGCCGCTCTATCCGACGGAAATGTGCGGATTAGAGTCTCTCGACCACCTCAAAACCACCCTCTACGGTGACGAAGATCCCACCCAAGTCTATTATCAAGAAAACACGATGCGAGTCGTCCAAGACGGCGATCAATACAGCCTTGAACTCTATCTACCCGGCATCCGCAAAGATCAAATCCAGCTCAACAAAACCGGCGATGAATTAAATGTCCGCATCGGCAACCACCGCCGCAACCTCGTCCTCCCTCAAGCCCTGGCCGCGTTACAACCTGCCGGCGCAAAAATGGAAGAAGACTACCTCAAAATCCGCTTCAAAACCGTGGTGATGACCTAGATGACTAGCTGATTGAAAGACAAGACTAATCCTGTAGATTGGGTTTTATGGTAGTAGACAAGTCTGTTAGGACATTCAACCAGCGCACCCTGAGGGTCGTCGAAGGGTAAGTGGCCGAGCTTCGACAAGCTCAGCCCTCGGATGTCCTAACTGACGTGCCCATTGCTATATCAAGGAAAGCGAAAAAATCAGCTAATACCAATTCCCAAAATTACGGCTACAGATATCATTAGAAAATGGTCGCCGGGTTTCGACTCCGCTGAACCCTCAGGTTTTGATCTGTTGCTCTACTTTAGAGAATTGGTATAACTATATGCTGGGCATTACTTACTCTTCCTAGAGTTGTCAATTTCACCATTTTTACGACATTTAAAACAGAACTGTAAATCCTTCCTGGGTAAAGTGATGATCATGTGTCAGCACCTGATCAATACCCATCTGCTTCATCACAACCATCGAAATACAATCCGTCAAACTATAAGCTTTATCAGCTCGTTGACCATATAATTCTAGACCTGATGCTCGCAATTCTGGTGTGTAAGGGACTACTTCAATATTCGGATCTTGAATCAGTCGAGTGCATAACATCAATGCTTTATAACGCATCAAACTGCCACGAGTTGAAGCATAATTAAGCACTTTATCAAGAATACCGTCCGTGACAATTAAATACCGATTGGGATGTGTCCGAGTCTCCTCTAAAGCTCTCTGATGCCAATCATCCCTTGGATTTAACAAGGCCAGCCAATAAAACGTATCAGCAAAAATCTGCTCCATTACCTACACGAGACCTTGTTTAGGAGTTCCATAGATGTAGTGGTCATGTTCCACTGCACCATCACTCGGTAATGTGTCTAAAACGCTTGGGGGAATATCTGCAACTAATTCCTCAATAAATTCCCACAATGGCTGTTCTGTTTGACTGTGATGTCTCATCTTCGCCAAACGCATAAAAATCAATAATTCACTAATTAGAGGTTCGGGTGCTGTTTCAAGTTCATGAATAAGTTGTTCTTTAGGGGTCATTTTGATTATAAAATCATTGTAAAATTAATACGTCCCCTGGCTTCAATTTCGATAACGTTTGACTTTTACGATATCTCCTTCAGCTAATATGCCACCAATATTTTGTACTTTTTCTCTTGATATTCGTGAGATATTTACCATACCTTCGTGATATCCACCTGGGAGTGCGATAAATGCACCAAAATGAAGGACTATAAGTGATAGTTTCAGAGTCGGCATTACCTACAAAATGTATCTCTCAGTTTAATGCGCTCATCATCAGCCTACGCCTCAACTTGCTCCGACCACCAAGCCCTCAGCGATCGCATCGCCCCAATCTCATCCTCCCTCGCCGTCGTCAAAAACTCATATAACCGTTCCTTCGGCACAATCGGAAACGTCGGACTCCGATCCAGCTCAACATAAACCCCTGACTCCAACCCATAGATCCGCCACACCTGCCCATCAAAGCGCCAAAACTCCGGCACACCCAAACTCGCATAAAACTGATTCTTCGCGATATCTGTGTGGGTGATATCGACCTCCACCACCAAATCCGGTGGCGGGTCTTGGGCAAAATCCACATTGCGACCCTTCACTAACGGCTGATTCTGAATGTAATAGGCATTGTCCGGCTCCGCACCCTTCCGCAACAGGGGGTAATTCATCGTTGTGGAACCCATTGTCTTGATCGGCAGACCCATCAACTCCGTCAAGCCACGAATAAAATACTCAATTAAACGCCCGGCAAACTCATGATCTTCCAGCGGCATCGTAATCTCCAGGGTTCCATCATCGTATATCAAACGAGCGCCACGAGTTTGGGGTAGCGCCCCCAAAATACCCAGATATGCATCCCAAGACAAACTCCGAAACACCACCCGCTGCTCACCCGTGGGTTTTACCGTTGCCCTTGGTTCCGATGCCGCAATTACCATCAGCCTGACTCCATACAGATGCTCCTATTGTACTGAACCCCCAAAAGGCAACTGTAGACGACCCAGAAATGTCATCCGACTTGAAATCCAGCGTCAACCCACACAAAAAGAGGGATGCTTACGCATCCCCCAGAGGTCAAAAGACACAAATTTTAAGCCAGTCGCTGAACTTTACTCCACGCCTTCGATGCGGTCTTCGACTTCTTGGTAGAGTTCTTGGAGGCGTTCGATGTTTTCCTCGGAGGTTTCCCAGTAGCCGCGACCATTGACCTCAAGCAGTGTACCCACCATGCGGCGGAACGAGTTCGGGTTGAGATCCATGAGGCGTTTGCACATTTCGGGGTCTTTGATGAAGGTGCTGTTGGTGTCTTCGTAGACCCAGTTGTCCACCGCGTCGGCAGTGGCAGACCAGCCCATGGTATTCACCAGCCGCTTGGAAAGTTCCCGCACCCCTTCGTAGCCGTGGGAGAGCATCCCTTCGTACCATTTGGGGTTGAGCATTTTGGTGCGGGCATCGAGGCGCACGGTTTCGGAAAGCGATCGCACCTGTGCATTGGCCGTCGTCGTGTCGGCAATGTAGGCGGCGGGCTTTTTGCCGTCGTCCCGTAGACTAGACACCACCTTCGTGGGGTCAGAGTCGAAATAGTGGGACACATCCGTGAGGCTGATTTCCGACGAATCCAGGTTTTGGAACGTCACATCAGCGGTTTTCAGCGCTGACTCGAACACCTCGCGGTTGTCGTCCATGATGCCAGGATTGTCAGAGTTGAAGGAAAAGGATTTGCGATTGAGGTACATATCTTGTAACTCCTTCTCTTCTTCCCAGGTGCTATTTTCAACGGCGAGGTTGATGTTGCTCGAATAGGAGCCGGAGGCATTAGAGAACACACGGGTCGCCGCTTGGCGGAGGTTGATCCCCATCTCCTCGGCCTGTTCCAGCGCATGTTTGCGGATGAAATTCATCTCTAGGGGTTCATCAGATTCAGCGGCCATTTTCACAGCTTGATCCAAGAGGGCCATTTGATTGATGAATAGATCGCGGAAGACTCCGGAACAGTTCACCACCACATCGATCCGAGGGCGGCCCAACTCTTCGAGGGAGAGCAGTTCGAGCTTGTTGATCCGGCCGAGGGCATCGGGGACGGGTTTCGCGCCCACCATCCAAAGGATTTGCGCCAGGGATTCGCCGTAGGTTTTGATGTTGTCGGTTCCCCAGAGGACGCAGGCGATGGTTTCGGGGTAGTCGCCGCCATTATCAAGGCGTTGGCGTTCGAGGAGGCGATCGACGACGATTTTCGCCGATTGCACGGCGGCCAAGGTGGGGATGGACTGGGGATCGAGGGCGTGGATGTTTTTCCCCGTGGGCAACACGAGGGGATTCCGGATCGGGTCACCACCGGGGCCCGGCAGGACGTATTCGCCTTCGAGGGCTTTGAGCAATGCGCCGAGTTCGTTGTCCGCGCAGACCTGTTCGAGGCAATATTCAAGGTATTCAAACAGGGGTTTGAGGTCGTCTTCGTTGACGTTGGGGTAGCCGGATTGGTGGAGAGATTCGACCCAGGGGGCTTTTTTGCCGAGGTTGAAAAAGTTCAACTTCGAGAGCATGGAAACGCGGCCATCAGTATCCACCTGGGCTTGCACTAATGCACCGACGGCGGCGCGGGTGGCGGTGGTGATGTCTTGGAGGAGGTTGACATCAGCGAGGATGCCGCGATCGCTATTCCGATACACCTCTTCCATATTGCGGCCAATACTCTCGGCAATGATCCGCATCAGGCTCTTTAACCCATCTTCTTCGCGATCCAAACTGGCGATATTCACCAAGGTGGCCACGGCTTCGGCAGCGCTGGGGGGCTTCCCGATGACGTGCAACCCACAGGGCAGCAAGCGCGACTCGATTTCCATCAGGCGGCGATAGACCGAGCCGATGAAGTTGTCGCGGAGTTCGTGGGCATCGGGGTCTTGGAGTTTCGCTTTGAAGTTGTCGGGATCGGTGAGTTCGGGGATGTCTTTATCGAGGTTGAGGATGATGCTTTGATCCGCGATCGTTAGGGCGATTTGAATGCCGCGCCCGCCTTCTTTGAGGCCTTGATAGGAGCCGATTAACTCGCTCAGTTCCTTCAGACCTTTGTAGAGCCCGGCATTTTCAGCGGGGGGCGTGAGGTAGCTGATCGTTTCGGCGTAGCTGCGGCGTTTAGCGATCGTCGCTTCGCTGGGGTTGTTGGCGGCGTAGTAGTAGAGGTTCGGCGTAGACCCGATCAGGCTGTCGGGATAGCAGGCTCCGGACATCCCCATTTGCTTACCAGGCATGAATTCCAGCGATCCATGGGTTCCGAAGTGTAGCACCGCGTCCGCTTTCCACACTTGCTCTAAATAGGTGTAGTAAGCGGCGAACCCGTGGTGCGGGCTGGCGGAACGGGAAAACAGGAGGCGCATCGGGTCGCCTTCATAGCCGAAGGTGGGCTGTACCCCGATGAAGAGGTTGCCGAAGTGTTTGCCGTAAATCAAGAGGTTTTGACCATCGGTGTTGAGGTGGCCGGGGGCATCACCCCAGTTTTCTTTGAGGCTTTCGTAGTAGGGGGTGAGGCGTTCGTATTCCATCACCGACATTTTGTAGGCCACATTCAATTCAGGGCTAGCCAGTTGAGCCTGGGCATCGTGGATCACCGCTTCCATCAGGGCTTGGGGGGAGTCAGGGAGTTCGGGGATGTCGTAGCCGTTATGTTGCAGGGCTTGCATCACTTCGTAGATGGAGCCGAACACGTCGAGATAGGCGGCGGTTCCCACGTTGCCTTTGTCGGGGGGGAAACTGAAGACGGTGATCGCGACCTTTTTATCGAGTTTGGGCTTTTTGCGGAGGTTGGCCCATTTCATGGCCCGTTGCGCGATCGCTTCTACCCGATCTTGGAGTGCGATCGCTCGTCCCGTTGCCCCATCCCGTCCTGAGAGGATAATCGGCTCGATCGCCCCATCCAATTCCGGAATCGCAATCTGTAACGCCACCTGGATCGGGTGCAAGCCTAGCTCGCTTTCTTCCCATTCTTCCGTCGTTTGGAACACCAAAGGCAACGCCACCATATAAGGACGGTTCAAGCGTTTCAGGGATTCGATCGCCTTCGGGTGATCCTGCCGCGCCGGGCCACCCACGAGAGCAAACCCCGTCAGAGACACCACCACATCCACATAGGTGGTCGGTTCAACGCCCTTAATCCGCTTATCCCAGAAATATTCATCCACCGGCTTGGCAAAATCCAACCCCCCGGAGAACACCGGAATCACCCGCGCCCCCATCACTTCAAACTCTTGAACGATCGCCACATAATGGGCATCATCGCCCGTGACAAGGTGCGTCCGCTGCAACACCAACCCCACACAGGGCGCCAGGGGATCGCGCAGATCTTCGGTAATATCATCGCGGTTGTTGAACCACTCCCAATATTCATCGGCATCCTCAAACATCTTCGGCGCGAGGGGATGCCAAATACCCATATCCGGATACACCACCGGATCAGCATATTGAAACGATTGCCCGTCTTTGCAGACATACTTATCCGCCAACATCAAGAGGAAATTCTCTAAATTATCCGCCGAACCCCCCAGCCAGTATTGAAAACTGAGCATGAAGTTGCGTGCATCCTGAGCGCGATCCACGGGTAAATATTTCAGCACCTTGGGCAGCGTCCGCAGCACCTTGAGCATACTGTCTTGAAAAGAGGAGCCGGACTGCTTTTTGCGGTTGCGCATGAATTGAGCGATCGCACTCTTCGACTGCCCCAGATTCTCCATCGTGAAGCTGCCCATCTTATTGAGGCGCATCACCTGGGGCATCGACGGGAACACAATCGACACATCCAAGTGCTCTTGGTGCGGCTGCACCGCCGCCACCACCTTATCGGCCAAGTCTTCAATAAAAATCAACGAAGCAATAAATATATTCGCGTCGGCTATATCCTTTTGGAAGGCGGTGTAGTTTTCTTCGCTGCGGAGCTCTTCAATGAGGTAACCACTCACCTGAATCGCGACATTCGGATTGGTCTTATTAATCGAACGAACGGCGGCAGTTAGCGTGCTTTGATACTGAGGTTCAAGCACGACATAGACCACCTTCACGATGGAACGACTGTCCTGATCTGCGGGCGTGATGCTGCGAATGGTGGACTTGACGTGGGTGAACATAAATGACGTTTCTCCTCTGGGTGTTCTGTCGTGGGGGTCAGGGTTGAGCAAACGCGGAACGGATTTGAACCCTGATTATTTAGCTACTCAGTGTTAGGTTGTACCAAAAAATGCACCCTCTATCCCTGATGCAGCGGGACTTTGACATAATTTGATAAAAAAAAATCACATCTTCGTTACAAAACTTGACATATTGAGGAGTGTTGACTTTAACTATTAGTTTCAAAAAATCACAGTCGCTGTCTGGGTCAATAGTTATCTGGGTCGAGTCCTGTGAGCAAAGCGTCACGCACCACCAGATCACGATTTCACGATTTGCGAGAGGATCGCACCATGCCTGAACCGCCCCACATCACCGCCCACGCCCATTCCATCCGCCATTACGACGAAATCCAACGCAGCAAAACCTGCGGCTGTTTTTACTGCAACCAGATTTTTCCGCCCCAGCGCATCAAACGATGGATACAAGACGGCGATCGCCCCTCTGACCAAACCGCCCTCTGTCCCCTCTGCGGCATTGACTCCGTGATTGGTTCTGACTCCGGCTATCCAATCACCCCTGAATTTCTGCAAACCATGCACGACCATTGGTTTTAAAATACAAATGATCTCTCACTCATTGCCCGCCAATAGTCCGGTACGATCAATGATGTCGATAAGCCTTAGGTCTCAGACCGATGACTTGGCGGAACTATTGGATCAGGTGTAGACTAAAATTCTAAAGAGTAAAAACAACTTAAATATAAGCCTTAAATTAAATCAAAAACTCTTTCTACATATCCAAATTTCAACATATTCAATACTCGACTTCATGAATATTACAAAAAAAATAGCGAAACGTTTTCAATATGCATTGAACCCCATCTATTCAAAAACACAAAATAATGTTCACTCACTACAAATCTATCGAGGCTATGCACCAGAAGATAGAGCAATAATTCAGCAGTGTGTCATTCAATCCGCTCAACGCCATGCTGATCATTTTGTTGATGGATTTGGTGTTAAAACCCTCTATAGCTGTGTTCCCTTTTTAGATCCTAAAACCTTAAATCTTTCGCTTTTGAAAATGCCAATCCCTGAAGATGGCTTCCATGCAGAAGCGATTGAATATGTGGCTCTCACGGACGCAATTCGACGTTTTGCGAGCGATCGCTACTGTGCGGTGGAGTTGGGAGCCGGTTGGGGCCCTTGGATTGGGGCGGCCGGTGTGATTGCACGGCAACAAGGCATTCAAGATATCACGTTGGTGGGTGTAGAAGCCTCCCCTGAACGCTCCGCTTTGATGCGTCAACATCTTGAATTCAATGCTTTACGTCCTTCAGGTGTGATGGCAGAAGATGCGGAACAGGGCACAATCAAAACACGCCTTTTCGAGGGAGCGATTTGGACTATGGATGGTGAAATTTTCTTCCCTGAATCAGATGTTAAAGATATGGGTGCGGCTGCAACCGGTGATACTAATCCCCAAGACTATCGAGGTCAAAACTTGAAGAACCAAGCTGTGCCTTGTCGTCGTTTAGAAACGTTGTTACAGGACTGCGGCATGATCGACTTCATGCATATCGATATTCAAGGAGCCGAGTTTGATGTTATTGAGAATCAAATTGATTGGATTTGCCAAAATGTGCGATCGCTGATGGTGGCCACTCATAACCGATGGATCGAAGGTCAACTGGTGAATCTTTTATGGAACCGTGGGTGGCTCTTGCATCGCGAAAAGCCTTGTCAGGTTGACTGGGCTAAACCAGGAACGCTGACCAGTAAAACAGCGATTGATGGTAGCCAATACTGGCTTAATACGACGTACTTAGGATGAGCTAAAGCGATCAACCTTCACATGGATTCGCTGACTAGTTTCACCGTGGTGACCATGACACTGGAGACAAAAGAGGCACTGAAATTAATCCCAATGCGCCTATCCTGAGGTGAATCATTAGCCCACTGCCATGAAAACATTACCGCTGACCGTGGTTCCCTATCGGCGCACCGCAGAATTTACCGAAACATCAGTGCCGGAAGGGTTACGCCATGCCCACACGACCAAAGCCGGAGTGTGGGGCAAAATCATCGTTTTGGCCGGGTGCTTAACCTACCGCATCCTAGAGCCAGAGCTAGAGGAGACGGTGCTTTGTGCCGGTGAGGAAGGGGTGATTGAGCCTCAGATAAAGCATGAAGTGGTTCCTCAAGCTGGATTGCGGTTTTATGTGCAGTTTTATCAGTGATCGCGGCTGGTGTTGGCTTGGGCGAGGATTTGGCGGACGGCGGTGTGGGCGGAATAGCTGACTCCGGCTGTGCCTTCGCCGGGGTGGGTGGAGTCGCCCACAAGCCAGAGATGGGGGAAGGGGGTGCGTGTGCCGAATCCGAAGGGGCCGAAGGTGGTGAGGCGTTGACTCAGGCCGCCCACATAACCCTGCTGGCGGGCGGTGTAGTGGGCGAAGGTGCGGGGGGTGGCGGCTTCGCAGTGGTGGATTGTGTCGGGGGTGAGGTGGAAGTAGCGGCCCAGTTTCGCGATCGCATCATCCGTCCAGGCCTGTTTCCGAGCGCGATAGGTAGCGCGATCGCCCTCCCACCACGGCCCCACATCTACAAACGATGACGCGATGATCGTCGCCTGACCCTCCGGAGCACGACCATCTCCCGGCTGGCTAACCGACACAAACAGCGAATTATTCTCGCCAATCTCCCCCGTTGGGTCATAGAGAAATTGCAAATGGGGCGCACAGTCTGCTGGAATTGCGGCGCGATCGACTCCCAAATAGACTACAAATGCGCCGCTGGGTTGGGGAAGGTGGGTGATGCGATCGCAATATTGCCGCCGATTTAACCACGTAGTGGGGGGGAGGATCGGCGCGGGTGTCGGCTGTGGAGTCGGAGCCGGATCGAGCAGATTGAACAAATTATGAGCCGTCACATTGGCCACCACCTCATCGGCTCGGTGTTCCTCCTTTTCCCCGGTTTTAACGTTCTGAATCGTCACGCCCTGCACCGTTCCCGCTTCCTGATGAATCGCCGTCACGCGATGATTCAGGCGCAATTGACCGCCGTATTTTTCTAAGGCGGTGACGAGGCGATCGCTCAATACCTGCATACTGCCGTGGAGGTGAAACAGACCTTGGGGTGCTTGGGATACCGCCAACGCCGTCGCCGCATAAAGGAGCGCGGTTTCGCTCGCGTCCACTTGGGAATAGAGTTTCAATTGCAAATCGAGAAACGTCCGCAACCGGTGATCCGACCCCAACCCCAAGAGGCGCAGGGCATCCCCCACCGTCAACGCCGCAAAGGGAGCCGTCAGCAGCGTATCCGGGCGCAACGCTCCAATCAATTGCCCCAAATCCCAGCCATTGCGGGGCGGCAACACCGGATCGCGCCCCTGAAACCGCCAACTAATTTGAAACAGTTGATTCAGTAACCACCACAGCCGCTCACTACCGGGGAATTGGCGCGATCGCTCCTCTTGCCACTGTTGCGGGTCACGCCACACCCGGATGGGCTCCGTCTCTCCCGGCAAAAATACCGCACAGGCCGGATCGCAATAGGACGCGGGTGGCAACTCTACCCCCAATTCATTAAAAATCCGGTGATGAATGCCCCCCGGTTCCAACCCTGCCACCTGGGTTGCTCCCACATCAAAGGTAAACCCCCGCCGCCGAAAGGTAGACGCACAGCCTCCCGGCACGGCTGCCTGTTCCACCACCACCGTTTGATAGCCCGCTTTTGCCAGCAATGCACCGGCTGTTAAACCACCAATTCCCGCCCCGATCACAATGGCGTGAGACATGATCCCAATTCTGTAAACTTTTGTAACGCTTTTCTCAGTATAGAGCGCACCCTGAGCGAAGTCGAAGGGTAAGCGGCCGGACTTCGACTCCGCTCAGCCCTCGGTTAAGCGCACCCTGAGGGTCGTCGTTG
>CAZCWE010000048.1:0-5927 GCA_964502285.1 uncultured Spirulina sp.
CTCGAACCTACTCCCGAACCCCTCCCCCGCGATCGCTGGTCACCCCCCCGCGACGATTGGGAAACCCCACTCCCCCGCCCCCGCGACGATTGGTAGTTTAAGGCTGAATAGGCTGTTATAGAGTAGGGATAAAGTTACAACCTTTACCTAAAACAATGAGCATGATGACTTTAGTCTATGCCCTGCCAAGTAGTGAGACGACTATACTTAATAATCAAGACAAAAGCTGTATCTAAATAGATCTCAAGAGGATGTATGGGACAAGAACTCCGGCGGCTGAGTAAGCGTCGAACAGCACAGCAAAAACTACGTGAAATTGGAGAACGTCAAGATAACACTCTTATAATCCACTATTCATGTGAGAGTTTTTATGATAGATCTGACGGTTCAACACCAAGAATCACTTCCATCGCCGCTCATAATTTAGCATCAGGTCAAACCGAGTCATTTTCAATTCATAAGATTGCCGAGTTAACTAATATTGATTCCGAGGAAATTGTTGATCACTATAATACTCTTGAGCGTCAAATGCTTGATGATTTTTTTCGGTTTCTAGAAAAAAATGAGCGTTGTACTTGGGTTCACTGGAATATGAGAGACATTAACTATGGTTTTCAAGCTATTGAACATAGATATCGGGTTCTCGGCAGTGAGCCAGTGCGTTTACCTGAAAATCATAAGTTTGATCTCTCTCGTGCCCTCAGAGACATTTATGGAGAAAATTATATAGAACACCCCAGACTTGAAAGTCTTATGAAAAAAAATCAAATTTCTGATATTGCTTATCTTAGTGGTAAAGATGAAGCATTAGCATTTGAAGCCATGGATTTTGTGAGGCTTCATCAATCGACCTTGCGTAAAGTCAATGTCCTTGCAAGTATTTTTGAACGAGCATTACAAGAAACTTTGAAAACGAATGCTAAATGGTATCAAATTCATGGTTTTCACCCGAAAGCACTATTGGAAATGATCACTAAACATTGGGTGTGGGTTTTAATCGTAGTGATTGGTACATTGATTGGCTTTACAACTAAAATAATAGGACTTATGTCCAAGTTCCCAGCCTTGTTTTAAAAACCCTGTGTTTTTGAAAGCTAGTAGGTCATTCTAAATGTAGAATACGCTAATTTGTGTAGCTTTTCCTTGGCAATCATCTTACGATTTAAAAAGTTTCAGTTGCGCCAACTGCTCAGGAGTTAAGCCCGTAGCCTGAAGAATCACCATGTCATCAACGCCCTGCTTCAGCAGAGAACGGGCAGTCGTTCTGATCCCAATCTCAATGCCTTCTTCGCGCCCTTCTTCGCGCCCTTCTTCGCGCCCTTCTTCGCGCCCTTCTTCGCGCCCTTCGGCGCGGGCCGTGTCCATCGAATTCTTTAAGTCGCGGTAATATTTTAAGCTGTCTTCATAGACTCGTAATTGTTCACGGGTAAATTTTGCGATCGCAGCAGCATCAAACAGTTTAGTGAAAATCTCCTCTTGTAATGGTTCGGGAATGTCTTGAATTTCCGGTAAATTACGTAAAACGTACAACCATTTATCAAAGCGCGTTTCTAGCTGATCAACCGTTTTCGTGAATTTAGGGATTTCTAAATAAATGAATGTGAGTTTGTCATAGAAGACTTTGCACGTCTCGGTATCGGTGAGTTTGATGTTGTAGCGATATTTGTCTGGATCATTTTTGTCTTCGTCAAACACAAAATCCAAGATTGCCACGAGATAAACGGCAGTGAGTTGATAATCCCATTCATTTTTCGGCGCTTGATCGCGAATGGGAAATGTCGAATAGTAGAGAGCGCGATCTTTGAAAAATTTCTGTTTGCTTTTCTGGAGTTCAACGATGAATTTTTCACCAGCTTCATTTTCACAATACAAGTCGAAAATGGCACGTCGGTCTAACTCTAAAGATCCAACTTGCTCATTTTTGATATAGGTAATCGAGCAAATTTCCCCTTGTTCATCCTTGAGAAGTTCGTTTAAGAAATCCAATAGCAGTTCTTTATTGGGTTCTTCCCCAAAGAGGCGTTTAAAACCGTAATCGGTGAAGGGGTTAATGTATTTAACGGGGGGCTGTGACATAGCTGAACTGGGGCAGACTCACAGGGTTATCGTCATCATATCGCAGGGCCAAGCGGGAGGTGCGAGACTCCGCTATTTGGTACGCTGTTCATCTGACCCATACTCAACCCGTCACGATAATTCACCTTGATGACTGATCCCCATGCTGGCTATACTTTACCCGTGTTTGCGGCGGCGGCGGCTTTGGCGGCGGTGCAACAGTTGCGGGCATTGCCGACGATGATGGCGATCGCACAAGTGGACATCGATTTGCTCGACCCGCCCCGACGGGTGACGATTCCCATTGAACAGATTGCCCCGATCGCACCGGATCAAGTTCTCGCCATCACCCGCAGTGATCCGGGGGATAACCTCGATCTCACCCGCGATATGGCGATCTGGGCGATCGCATCCCTCACCCCCAACGCCCCAGAACCGATCACGATCCTCGGTGGGGAAGGGATCGGGAAACGGAGCGATCGCAGCCCCGCCATCTACGCCTATGCCCACCGCCTGATCACCGCCAACCTGACCCCCCATCTCCAGGGCCAACGGGTCACCATTCAACTGATCCTGCCCGCCGGACGACGTTTAGCCGAGCGCACTTCCAACGCCGCCTTTGGGGTGATTGAAGGGCTGTCCCTCCTCGGTACGACGGGCATTAGCCAACCCTTGAGCGCACCGGGTCAACTCGACACCTACCGCGAAACCCTGACCGCCAAAGCCGCCCAATTTGACACCCTCGTGTTTTGCATTGGCGAAAATGGCCTGGATTTAGCCCGCTCCCTGGGTGTGAATCCGGAGCAACAGATTAAAACGGCTAATTGGCTGGGGCCGATGTTGGTGACGGCGGCGGAGTTGGGGATCAAGTCCCTGCTGCTCTTTGGCTACCACGGCAAATTAATTAAACTCGCGGGGGGGATTTTCCACACCCATCACCATCTTGCCGATGGGCGTTTGGAGATTTTCACGGCCCACTGTGCCCAGGTGGGTCTAGAGGGGGAATTGTTACGCGATTTATTTGCCAGCCCCACGACGGAAGCGGCGTTGCAGCGATTGCGACAGGTGGATCTGACGACGGGGAGTGATTGGGTGGCGCGGGTCTATGGGTCGATTGCGGCGGCGGTGGATGGGCGGACGATCGCCTACATTCAGAAACATAGCGATCGCGCTCCGGCCATTGGTTCGGTGCTGTTTGATCGCGATCGCCAGATCATCACCCAGAGCCACCCAGGGACGGCTATCCTCTCAGAGGTGTGTTACCCTGATATCCATAAATAACTCTATTTAATTGTTTGGCGTAGTTTGCGATCGCAGGTTAGGACGCGATTGCGCTTAATTGTTATTCTTGGTCGCACAGGCGGACACTTAATTCGCACTGTGCTCAGCACACCATCTTGCCGACCGCTGATGGTGGCTTTTAACGTAAAGTCCTATTCCTAGCCGCACGCTGAACCGGATACTCGTCACGAATTTCCCCAAGCTTGTCTCGTCTGACATCACCTGATTCGTGCTCCATTTTCACCGTTGCGAACCGCTGCGACGCCATGCCGGACATCTCAATCAGGTGTCATGGAGCCTTCGCCACTTCACCCTTTTAACTGTTTTGACTTTATCGAGACCGCAATGACGACATCCCCGCAACCCCTAGCTGTAGAAGCCCTCAAATCGGATTCCCCCCAAGCCGTGAATCGCCAGATGATCGCCATCCTGGACTTTGGCTCCCAATATTCAGAACTGATCGCCCGTCGCATCCGCGAAACCCAGGTCTATTCAGAAGTGCTGTCCTACCGCACCACCGCTGAACAACTCCGCAAACTCAACCCCAAAGGGATCATCCTCTCTGGTGGCCCCAGCTCAGTGTATGACGACTATGCGCCCCAATGTGACCCGGCACTCTGGGATTTGGGAATTCCCATTTTGGGGGTGTGTTACGGCATGCAGTTGATGGTGAAACAATTGGGCGGCCAAGTGGAACGGGCTAAACAGGCCGAATACGGCAAGGCCGCGTTACAAATTGACGACCCGACGGATTTGCTCACCAATGTTACCGATGGCTCGACGATGTGGATGAGCCACGGGGATTCCTGTTCGACGCTGCCGGACGGGTTTGATGTGCTGGCCCATACGGACAATACGGCCTGTGCGGCGATCGCTCACCATTCTCGCCATCTCTACGGGGTCCAATTTCACCCGGAAGTGGTGCATTCTGTGGATGGGATCGCGCTGATTCGGAATTTTGTCTATCACATTTGCAATTGTGACCCCACCTGGACGATGGAAACCTTTGTGGAAGAAGCGATCCGGGAAATTCGGGCGCGGGTGGGCGATCGCCGCGTCCTCCTTGCCCTCTCTGGGGGGGTCGATTCGTCTACTTTGGCGTTTTTGCTCCATGAGGCGATCGGGGATCAACTCACCTGTATGTTCATTGACCAAGGCTTCATGCGTAAGGGTGAGCCGGAACGGTTAATGAAAATTTTTGATGAACAGTTTCATATTTCTGTGGTCTATGTTCATGCCCGCGATCGCTTCCTCTCCCAGTTAAAAGGCGTTACCGATCCCGAAGAAAAACGCCGCCTGATCGGCCATGAATTTATCCACGTTTTTGAAGAAGAATCAAGAAAGCATGGCCCCTTCGATTACCTCGCCCAAGGCACGCTCTACCCCGACGTAATCGAATCCGCCGACACCAATGTAGACCCCAAAACCGGGGAGCGCGTCGCCGTCAAAATCAAGAGCCATCACAACGTTGGCGGCCTGCCCCAAGACCTGCAATTTAAACTGATCGAACCCCTGCGCAAACTCTTCAAAGACGAAGTGCGCAATGTGGCGCGGGCGATCGGCCTGCCGGAAGAAATCGTCCGCCGTCATCCTTTCCCCGGCCCCGGTTTGGCGATTCGGATCATCGGTGAAGTGACCTCCGAACGCTTAAACATTCTGCGGGATGCGGATTTTGTGATTCGCGATGAAATCAGCAAGCAAGGGGTTTATCACGACTATTGGCAAGCCTTCGCGGTGTTGCTGCCGATTCGCAGTGTGGGGGTGATGGGGGATCAACGCACCTATGCCCATCCGGTGGTGTTGCGGTTTGTGTCCAGTGAAGACGGCATGACGGCGGATTGGTCGCGGGTTCCCTACGAACTCCTCGAAACCATTTCTAATCGGATCGTTAATGAGGTGAAGGGCGTGAATCGGGTGGTGTATGACATCACCTCGAAGCCGCCGGGAACTATTGAATGGGAATAGGATTGAGCTGCGCTTGAGGATGATACGAATGGCTTAGGGTGAGGGGATTAAACGCGCTGCATTGTGGGTTTAATCCCTGCACTCGGCCTCAGAGCGATCGAAAATCTGGAGCATGTTGTGTCCATTGTCCTTGTGATCATTTGGGGGTTTTTCCTGCTGATTGTGGCGGTGTTGGCGGCCTACTGTGGCGGGTTTATTTTTGAACTGCTAACGGGGTGCGATCGCGCCACAAAACGCCACATCACCAATCAAGCCGCGATCGCAGGACTCCTCACAGGGATCATCGGGGGAATCTCCGGGTTTCTCTGGGGGGCTTATGTGGTGGACAATATCGAAAATCTTGGCATCACAGCGGGATCAGCGATCGCAATTGCCGTGCAGCGTTGGATGGTGTGGGGGGCGTTAATGGGCGTGGTTTATGCGATCGTTCGCCCGATCCTCACGCGCCAAACTCCCCGCTCGCCCAGCACCCCCACACCCAAGGGCCAACATCACAAAACCCTCATCTCCGGTGCGATCGTCCTCGCTCTCCTCCTTGTCCCGCCGCTCCTCCTCCGTCCCGTTTTCGCCCAACTTCCCCCCACCTCTTCCCTCAATATGGGCGGTCAATTGCTCCTTTGGGGGAT
>CAZCWE010000048.1:5937-6589 GCA_964502285.1 uncultured Spirulina sp.
GCTGCTGTGGCGATGGGTTGCGCCGCGCAATTTGGTACAGCCCGCGCGGGAATGGGGGATGATCGCGGGTCTGCTGCTGGGCGGTTGGATTACGGCGGGAGGCTATGCGATCGCTGTTCTCAATACCGAACCGATTACCGTAGCCTCGTCCACGCGACCCGGTGCGGTGGTGTATGCGATCGTGCAGCCAATTCTTCTCTGGGCCACCTTTCTGAGTACCGCCAGCGTCATGAGTTGGCGTATCTACCGCACCGATCCCGCCCAAATTCAGACCAACATCCGCCAAAAAATCCATCACCTCCAAACCTCCTGCCAAAACCAGTCCAAAAATCCCCTCCTGTTCTGGACGGGGCTTTGGTCTGTGGCGGCATTCCTCACCTATCAAGGGTCATCCCTGCGCCCCGAAAACCTCTGGATGATGGTGATGGGCCAAGCCTGGGTAGAAGCGGGGCTGCGGTTGCTGCTTTATATCGGCATGGTGGGGGTGGGGTTTGGGCTGCTGACGACAACCCTCGCCCATGGGCAGCAAGGGTTTGGGGTGTGGTTTACGCGGGTGTGGGGGCAGTTGGGGTTGGGGCTGCTCTTGGCGTTGATTTGGGGCGGGCTGTGGTGGTGGACGGTGCGCTTTCCCACCCCGCCGATCGCACTACTG
>CAZCWE010000048.1:6599-13932 GCA_964502285.1 uncultured Spirulina sp.
CAGCGATCATCCAAGGGTTCGCCAGCGCCCTCCTGTGGCAGCACCTCCAACCCACTCACCCGCAACCCTCCGCCCGGATCAGAGCCGGAGCGATACGCGGAGCGGTCTATGCGGCTGCCCTGAATATCGTGCCGTTCCTCCTCATCCTCTGGGATATTTTCGACAGGCTCACCGGGGGTGGGCTGTTTTCGCTCGCGAATATTGTGGTGCGGAGTGTGGTGGTGACGGTGATTGTGGCGATCGCCTGGATGGTGATTCAGCAACAACTGACCCGACGCGCTTGGCTCACCATCATCGGTTTTTTCATCCTCGCCATGGGGCTACAGTTCATCCTGGCACAGGTGCTTAACTTGGTTCGCATGGGTATAGGACAGGGCTCGCTCTCCCTACCGCGATTATGGGGGCAGGTTGCGAGCGTCATCCCTCGATTGGCCATCCAGGGTCTACAGGGGGCCGTTTTGGGGGGAATTGTAGGCGCGATCGCCGCTCAAGTCCCCCGGCTTAATCTGCCCGCCGCATCGCCCGCCCCCCAACCTGACCCGTCCCCCTCTACCTCAACTCCCCTCGACCAAGCCCGCGCCGGCAAACCCCACGCGATCGCCGCGCTGCTCAACAACGCCCTCCAATCCCAACAAATCACCGCCCGCGTCACTCGCAAAGCCCAAGCGTTACAAATCCTCCTCGAAGGCGATCGCAGCGTCCCGCCCCAAGAGACCACCATCGCCTTTTTAACGCGAGGGTTGATGAAATTGCGATCGCCCCACCTCCACCACATCCAAGTCGCCGCCCGCCAAAACGGCGATCAAGGCTTCACCTGGAAAACCCAATTTACCCTGCCAAAAAAAGAAGGAGACTAAAGCTCCTTCTGGGGTTGATGATTGAGGGGTTAAGGGGGGTGGCTCGGCTTAGATTTCGTCCCAGCCCGTTAAGCCCGACGACATCACATAACTCGTCACCCCCGATTCAAAGAAATTCGCTTTGGTATTGCCGTCTTTCTTCGTATCACTGAACCGCTCTAAGTGGGTATAGGGGGATTTTTTGTAGCGATCGCCCTCATACAAATTATCCAGCCCAATCGCCCGTAAACGACTATTCGCCAAATACTTTGTATATTGCTCCGTACTCGCATCCGTAATTCCCAAAATCTGATTTCCCACAATATGATTCGACCATTGAATCTCCTGCTGCACCGCCGCATCAAACAGTTCATAAATCTGATCTTTGGAGTGATTCAGCGATTCCATTGCCTCCGGAATAATCCGTTGAAACAGACGCACATGACTCAGCTCATCACGATTGATCATCTTGAAAATGTCCGCACTGCCTGGCATCAACATCCGCGATGCCAAATTGTAGAAATAAATAACGCGACTACCCACGCTTTCACGAGGGGCTAGAGTACACCTTCATCCTACTTTTCCCCATGCGACTGTCGCGTAGGATGTCCCCCGTCTACTCGTTGAACGTTCCCCGTTTAGTGGGGCTTCGCTGCTGATTTCCCATTGTTGTGGTGTCACTGCCTTGCGGCTTCAGCACCATCCCTTGATTTTTTTCTGCTCTCGCTCCGTTACGTTTGTAGTTTCCCACTCCGCTTTGGCTCAAGGGCTTTAGGGGGTTCCAGCAATTTGAGGGATGTTAACCGACACCTTACGGAATCGGTGGGCCTTGGAATTAATCTGACCCATTGTAGAAGTACAAACCTTCTAGCATATAGTCAGCTAGAAGAGACACAAAATAGTTTTCTGCGGTGGGTTCATCTAAATATTTTTGATAGATTCCCGCGACAAATTTGCACCGTTCCAACAACACCCGATCCGTGCGCCAAAACTCATAGACATCATCTCGGCGATCGGGGGGGACAATCGTTTCAATCATTACTTGATAAGATTGATTGTGCATCCCTTCTTGACTAATTTGTTCAGCCATACAAAGGCTGATTTCTGGGGCAGTAATCGAGGCTTTGATGTGTGGAATGTTGCAAGTTTGGACAGAATCTAAAAAGGTCAAGTAGGACAAAATCCCATCAAAAGCGCGACGCTCTTCAGGGGTGAGATTTTGGTAATCGGTCACATCTTGGGTGATATCGAGTTTCTGAGGTCATTTGTGTTCAACAAAGTTCGCTACGCTTTGTCCGCTTTTGAAAAGCTGCTATATGTCGCCATATAGATCGGACTATATCATCATCCTTTTTGATTAAAAGGAGTCCCCCGCTTCGATGGGCGATCGCTTCCCACCTACTCTACTCAGGCGTTAACCCTTTCGATAGTCTCTACACCTGCTGCTGATGCAGCTTGGCACGGTATTGTCTGGGTTATGTTGAGATCAAAGCCAGAGTTTCACCGTTTTCAAGGGATTTTATCTGGACTGCCTAGTTAATCCAGAAATTCTCACGCATTTGTTGATACAAGCTCACTGCCCAAGGGTAGCGAACATCATTCAATTGCATGAGGTTTGTGACATTGCCAAACCACATTGAGCGGTTTTCAATCCGATCATCCCCTTGGGGATTAAAGATCGGATTGATCGGCATTCGTTGATTTTCAAGTGCGATCATATTGGGTGATGTATGAAAAATTTCAATGGATTTATACCCCATAAATAGAGAAAGAAATACAAAAACTTCGCTCTATATTTTGGGGCTTTTCGCATCATAACGCAAAGCCATCAGAATTTTCTCAAGATGATCTGACAACTTACGCTTACCAACGCATTTAGTTCGCGCAGGCGACGCAGGAGTCAGATTCTTTGTAGTTATCTTTTTGGACGGTGCGAATGTAGTAAATGGCTTTGCAGCCGGATTCCCAGGCGTGGACGAGGGTTTCGTAGATGTCTTTGGCTGTGAGTACGCCCTCGCGGTACACATTTTCATTCAGATTGAATAACAATTCCATACTGATTCCGGTGTCGATCCATTGCTGAATCGTGGCGACGGCATCGACGACGAGGCGCTGATCCATGACCTTGTTTTCGGTGTAGAACCAGAAGCGATCGCCAATGAACGGCGGCGCGATCGGGACAACACCTTTCGCCCACTTGTCGTAGTAAAACTTGCTGTAGGTGGGCAGGATCGAGGCGGTGCAGCCTTGGACGAGGGAGGAGGAGGTATTGGGCGCGATCGCTGTAATGTGACTGTTGCGGATGCCGTGGGTTTGGATGTCCTGGGCGAGGGTGTGCCAGCGTTCTGGCTCGGCGGCGTTGGTGTTGATCCAGTCCAGATCGCGCCCGCCTAAGAGCTTGCCTTGACTCCATTCCGACCCCTCAAAAGCAGGGTATGTGCCGCGCTCCTGGGCGAGTTCCATGGAATAGCGGGTGCAGTGGTAGCCCATGTCCTCGAATAGAGTGCTGATGGCGGTGCGATCGCTATACTTTAGCCGCCGTTTGGCTAACCAATCCGCCAAGCCCATCGCCCCAACGCCGATCGTCCGGTAGTGGTCGTTATGGTTTTGGCTGGCTTCAAAGGGGGCATGGGTGAGGTCAATGGTGTTATCCAAAATGCGCACCGACGTTTCACAATGATGCGCCAAATCATCATCAATGTTCGCTAAATTCAGCGAAACTAAATTACAAGTGTGCGCAAATTTTCCCGGTTTAACATTACTAAAACTCTCCACACAAAGGTTTGTTGCGGGGATATAACCGTCGTGTTTATTGGGGTTTAAACGGTTGATTGTGTCTTTAAAACTCATGTAGGGCAGGCCGGTTTCCACCTGTGTCCGCATCGCTTCTTTGAACAGTTCCCGCGCATTGACTCGGTTAAACAATTTCAACCGGCCATCCTCACAGGCTTGCTCCACTTCGGCATAGGCAGAGTCAAAGCGATCGCCCCACAATTCCGCGAGTTCAAACCCTAAAACACAATTCACTTCGTAGGGGTCTACTAATGTCCATTCCTGCTTCTGTTTGACCCGCCGCATAAACTCATCAACGATGACAATTTGCGGAAACACATCATAACTTTTGCGCCGTTGATCCGTTGATGTTCACCTTGAATCGCTACTTTCAAGGCTGCCTTCCCAGTAACTCTATTGATAGCCGTAGGCTTTTTGACGTTGCCCTTTACAACACATACAGATTTTTGAAGCTGATGATGCATTCACAAACTTTGCAGCTTGGGTCATGGTTTCAAAGATCTGAAGTATTTTTTTCGTCTTGAGATCAATCATCACAACAGACTTTTTCTTGAGGTGATGACTGGGTGCGCCTTTCTGAATCTCTAGAATCTTATACATTGACAAGCCAGTGATTTTGTGAGCCTCGGCTTGCGATTGATATAACACTCCGTTAATGTAGATCGGCTTTTTTCCAGATCTCAATCCTTCGACTTCTTCAAGTGTCACATGGTCTCTTCCTAGTATTTTCCTGACTTTTAGTAATTCATCTTTAGTGATGCTGTACTTTCGACAGGCTGATCTGTAGGAAGGAAATGTCTCATGATTGAAAAATACTACTCTGGGACTCCTAACAAGATTTTGACGCTTTCTTTTACCTTTCTGACTCTGCACTTGATCGACAAATTCATAATCAATTAGGGCAAGTTTAATGCGTCTATCAAGTTGTGCTCTAGTATATCCCAACGATTGAGCTGCGCTTTGGATGCTAGGATACATCGTGCCATCAATTTTGATGGGTTTAGAAGAACAGCTATTTTGAGGGGGTTTACCACCACCAAGGCAGAGATTGTATGTGTTTTTGCTTTTAACAAAATCTTCATTAACAATCTTTGCTTCATAATCTAGAGCATCTTGCTCAGAACTAAACGTTCGGAGAATCTCAAGCTTTACATTGTCTTTCCCGTATTGTTGGATGGCTGAACCAATAGCACTTTTATACATTGATTGTTTTGTACAATGAGAACACCATCGTTGAGCCGGGTTATTAGTTAGTCCAATGTAAACTTTGTTGTTTGGAGTTGTGATTTTGTAGACGTAGTATTGAGACATTTACGGCAACTTACATTTTCATGTAAGACCAGACTATATCTTTATCCTAACGGGTTAGGATACCTCCTGCTTCCACTCGCTTGAGTGTACTCCCTGACGGGATAGTCGTTGAACCTGATTCAGGTCAAGAATCTCGGCTGCTGATTGCCCATTGTTACATCTGTTCTATTTTTAAACGTTCACACTGACTGTTTCCAGTTATGTTGTCGTTAGACCAGCTTTAGGGGTTTCCAGCAATTCAGGAGGTGCATTCATATCATTACTGATATGAAGGGCTACGATTAACCATTTTCAGTTTGACATTCCAAAAACTCAGGAATATCAAGATGCCAAATGTCGAGGGAAACGGTGACGGCTCCGGCGCGACGGCCGCCCTGGTTGACTGCGATCGCTGTATCGTTGAGCAACTTCACCCAGGGCAACACGCCGCCGGATGCGTTGTCTTTGCCCATTACCCGTGACCCGGTGGCCCGGATACGAGAGACATTCATCCCCACGCCGCCGCCGCCTTTGCTGATGCGGGCGGTGTTGGTGATTTCGTGGAAGATGCTTTCGAGGTTGTCTTCCATGGCGGTGATGAAGCAGGAGGCGAGGGAGCCACCCGGAACGCGCAGATTCGCCAGGATGGGAGTGGCGAGGGAAATTTTGCGGGCGGCGATCGCTTCATAAATTCGCCGTGCCCACTTCATCCGGTTTTGGGGTTCCTCCACGGACGCAATCAGGAGAGAACAGGTGAGTAACGCCTCTTGGGGCAATTCATTCGGGAGTAGATATCGCTTCGTCAGCATCACTGCTCCAGCATAGTCATAATCGAGATCGTAATCGGGATTGATCCAGGTTCCAGCCTCAGCGAGTTCGTCCGGGCTGTAGGTAAGGATGCGATCGTCGTAGGCGTTGGCGGCGATTTGGGTGTTAACGGTTTGGGGATAATCGCTGTATTGGTAGTGCCGGGCGACCAGAGTATCTTTCCAGAGACTCCAGATATGAAGTCGTCCTGCGACATAACGCCAATCCGGTTCTTCTGGGCTGCACATCTCCAGGGCGCAGTTGATCAGATTATCTTGAATCTCCCGCGTGGTTACACCATGCCGCAAACGAGTGGTCAGCCCTGACTCTAGGGCGACGGGGTTGACCTCAAGATTCCCACAGGCCCACGCCACAACATCGCGAATTTTCTTGATGTTCAGAGGGGTATGGGTTCCATCCCGTTTCACAACACTGATATCAGCTTGGGATGATAGAGAGAATGGAGGGGTGAGAGTAGTTTGAATCACAACACGTCCTGTATTTTGCTAAGAGACTGTTTCAGTCTCCCAGTGTAACGCTCCTTCCCCTATCCCTAGCGTGAATTATGATCAAAAATAACCTGTAGCACACTATACCTAGAAATTCTAATTTTTCGTGTAAGGAGGGTGGCGATCGTTGATCGCTCTGGATGGTCACGATAATCAGCGGTGGGATCAACCTATCACATTCATTCAGATTAACCGCTGAGTTGCCTCCGATAGGGGAGAATTCAGCCATAATGATGCACAGCAGATCTCATCTGGGGATGAGGTACGCGGCCTCCCTTGTTAGTATTGCGCTGTGTTTGGCGTTTCCCTTGTCCATTTTTTGAACCTGTGATGCTTGGCACTGCTGTCCCTCCTACTGAACTGGCTGTTTTTGAAGACCTGATTCAACAGCGTCTCCATGGGCAATTGCCGGAGTTAAGCCCCGTCCATGTCCACGGCACGCTCAAGCAGACGACGCTGCTCGTGGTGGTGCAACACCGTGGCCCGGAACTCGCCCACCCGACGCGGGTGTTTCGGTTGATGGAAAGGGTGTTCCATGAGACGGACTTTCATCAACGGTTTCGGAGTTTGATGTATCTGAAGCTGGAGGGGCGATCGCAGCCCTACGCCTTTCATAACTACATTCCCCGACCCCCGGCTGCGGATGTGGCGGCCCAGGTGCGGGCCTATACCCCCGAAGGCATCGCGGAACAGGGGGCGATCGTCCATGAACCCCCCGAACCGGAAAACCTCGCCCCACCGGAAGCCGCCCCACCGGAGACTAGCGGCGAATTTATCGACATTGAAACCGACAATTTGATCCTCGCAGCGGCGGCGGATGAGGAGAATGGGTTTCTGGAGATGGAGCCGGATGTGGAGGCCGCGCCCCGTGATCCGATCACCGATGAGATCGAGCTGGAATCGGAGCGGTTTTCTTGGCGATCGCTGGATGAGCGGTTTTGGTTGCCGGCGTTGATTGCGGGCACGGTGATTAGTGTGGGGGTGTTTTTTGGCAGTATCTATGCCCTCAGTCGTCCCTGTGTGTTGCGCTCCTGTCGGACGCTGGATGTGGCGCAGGACTTGGCCAATGAGGCGATCGCCACCCTCCAAGATCCCCCT
>CAZCWE010000048.1:13942-14804 GCA_964502285.1 uncultured Spirulina sp.
CGGCCGTTCTCCAAGCTCAAACCCAGCTCGATCGCGCCCTGTTGCTGTTGGAGTCGATCCCCTCCTGGTCTGGTCGCCATGACGACGCGGAAGAGTTGCTGCAACTGTACGCCCTGACGGTGGAAAATGTGGCGGAATTGGTGGACGCGCTCAAAGCGGCCAATGCGGCGGCCAATGCGACCCAAAATCCGCCCCTGACGGTGGAGCAGTGGCAAGGGGCGTTGGATCGGTGGAATGAAGCGATCGCGGGCCTCGATGCTCTGCCCCCCACCAGTGAGTTTTATCGGTTCGCCCAGAAAAAGGTGCAGGAATACCGCCAAAACGTCAGCATCGTGAACGAACGCCTGACAACGGAAAAAACCGCCGTGGAAGACCTCGCCCTCGCCCAAGAAGCGGCCAAAGTGGCGGAAGTGCGCCTCAGCATTGCCCAATCCTTGCCGGATCTGCAATTGGCCTATCGCACTTGGCAAACGGCCATTGATGCCCTCAGCAAAATTCCCCCCGCCACGACTCCGTTTCCGGAAGCCCGCCGCCTCTTGGGACTCTATCAGCCGAAACTCAAGGAAGCCCGCGATCGCCAAACCCAAGAAACCTTCGCCACCAACGCCTACAACAAAGCGATTCGCCTCGCTGACCAAGCCCAAGCCGCCGCCAATCAAAATCGCTGGTCTGAGGCGATCAATGCCTGGAATCAGGCGATCGCCTCCCTCAAACAAATCCCCAGAGACAGCTTTAATGCCGTCCAAGCTCAACCCTTGGTGGAAACCTACAGCGATGCCCTCAGCCGGGCCGAGTCGCGCTTAGAAGGGTCTCTGCAACTGCAACAGGCGCAGACTGACCTGGGCAATGTCTGCCGCCTTAA
>CAZCWE010000049.1:0-14796 GCA_964502285.1 uncultured Spirulina sp.
ATGGATGTATAACCAGCATGAAAATCGTATCGACGATCGCATCGTCAGCATCAGTCGGTAAATATTTTCAGACCGAAATGCATTTTTAACTTGAGAGCGGACAAGCTAATCGATGGAAACGTGGCCACCATTAGTGATGGATAGGGTTGAAGGTGTTGCCGGCTCTACTGAGCCATGGTTTTTTTAGGCATCAAAGACGAGGCCTCAAACGAAAAGAGAGGGATAGGCGCGTATAGCTCCTACCCCTCCAGTGGCATTTGATGCCTCCTCCTGCGGCTACCCCTTGCCGAGTTGCTCTGTAAGCTGTGCCCGATTCCGTTTCAACGGAAGCTAAAATTTTTCAGCCGTCGCGCTAACCGGCTCTTTCTTGGTGTCCCGAATGGTCATGACCTGTTCGGTCAATTTGTCCAACACCGCCAAAATTGCCTCCAAAATAAGCGCTTCGATTTGTTTCTTGATTTTCTCAGCGAGATAGAAATTATCCATGTCAGTCCTCCTTTATGGCTTTGTATGTTTGGCGCCGCGGTTTGGATCCTGTCGGTGAGAACAATTCAAAGAACAGCGACTCGTCGATCTGCCCGAACAGGAACGGATAGGGATAGCGCCGCCAGTCCTCCGGCTTCTCCACCACATCCGGAGCCGTATCACAGGTTTTAATCCAGGTTTCCATCGTCTTGATGTGGAACACCGTGTTATGGATGCCGTTCAGTTTGGCGTTAATCTCCGCTTGGGCGATCGCACTATTTTGCGACTCCACCCCAATCGCCAACTTCACCCGCTGCGCCAAGGGCAAGGTAAACGTACCAATCCCACAATAGGCATCGAGGAGCACCTCATCGCCCTGTAAATTCAACTGCGTCTGAATCACCCCCAAAAGCTGTTCCGCCACCTCCGTATTGACCTGAAAAAACGTCTCCGGACGCAGCCGAAATGTCAGCCCTGCAAAGGTTTCTTCTAAATAGGGCTGCCCCGCCATACAGATCGTATCTTCGCCAAAAATGACATTGCCCCGCTTCGGATTGTGGTTTAAACAGACCCCCACCAAAGCCGGATAGCGATCGAGCCAAACTTGCGCCTGTTCTTCTAACCCCGGTATGGCGCGATCGCAACTCACCAACGTCAGCAACTGCTGCCCCGTCCGTCGCCCCACCCGCAACGCCAAATGCCGCAACCGCCCCTGATGGCGCGTCTCGTTGTAAATACTCCAGCCCTGCGCCGCGATATCCTGCTTCACCTCCGCCAGTAGCGGATCAAGCCCCGCATCCTGCACCGGGCATTGATTCAGATTCACCATCTGATGGCTGCCCTTACGGTAATAACCCGCCTGCACCGCGTGGGTTTGGGTCGAGCGATGGAGGGGATAGGTGGCCTTATTGCGATAATGCAGCGTGTCCCCCGTCAAAATTGGCGCGAGGGGGAGGGAGTCAAAACCGCCAATCCGCTGCAACGCCTGCTCGATTAAATTCACCTTCGCCGCCCGTTGGGCCCCATCCTCAATATGCTGCCACTGACAGCCGCCGCACTTGTCCGCCACAATGCAGCGGGGCCGAATCCGATCCGGCGACTCCGTGATAATCCCCAGCAGCTTGCCGTGGGCATAGTGACGCTTCACCTGCACGAGGCGCACCTGAACGCGATCGCCCGGCACTGTATCCGGCACAAAAATGGCGCGATCCTCCCATTTCGCTACCCCATCGCCGCGATCGCTGAGATCCACAACATCAACATCAATTAAAGTTCCCTGTTGCCACAGGTTGGCCGAATCAGACATGGTGTAAATCTATAATTTTGTGTAAATTAATGCTGTTTTTTTTGTAAAGATTCCTAACAAACAGCCTCCTCCTTTGGCCACCTTTCCCCCTCAATCCGCCCCAGCAAACCCGGACAGCCTACCCCAAAGACGATCCGACCCGCCGCAGCCGCCAAACAGCTCAACCCGCGAGTCTACCGTAAGTCCATAGAGGGATGAGACTGAAATTGAGTATAATCTTAGACGTTCCTCGGCTCCCGATGACGTTCCGAGGGAACATCGCGATCGCCGCTGCACGCTTGACCGTTCAGGCATTGTCCAAGGGGCGAAGTGATGTTAAATAAGATTATCTTGCCCGCACCACTTAAACCCGAATTTCCTTGTTGTTCGCACAGGAAAATGCGTCAATAGTGGTATTTGACCCTATCACATTTAATATGAGCGTAGTTAGCCAAGTTATTCTCAACGCTGATGATCAACTCCGCTACCCCAGCAGTGGCGAGCTAAAAAGCATCAGCTCCTTTTTAGAAACCGGAATGCAACGCATTCGCATCGCCGAAGGCCTTGCCGAAAACGAGAAAAAGATCGTCGAAAAAGCCAGCAAAGAACTCTGGAAAAGACGGCCCGACTTCATTGCCCCCGGCGGCAATGCGTTCGGTCAGCGTCAGCGAGCCCTCTGTCTCCGAGACTACGGCTGGTATCTCCGTCTGATCACCTATGGAGTCCTCTCCGGTGACAAAGGCCCCATCGAAAGCATCGGACTCATCGGCGTTAAAGAAATGTACAACGCCCTAGAAGTCCCCGTTGCTGGCATGGTTGAAGCCATTCGCTGCCTCAAAGAAGCCTCCTTAGGGGTCTTGAGCACCGAAGATGCCCAAGCCACCGAGCCCTACTTCGACTACATCATCCAAGCCATGAACTAAATTATTCATCACTCAGTCCCGAATCAAAAAAGCAAGCCCGCTCGATTGGGCTTGCTTTTTTTGATGAATTCTCCGTTGAACCACTGACCTAAACACACAAAAAATACTTTGTCAAGGAGTGAAATCCAGCGTTTCCACCAAAACCTTTGCTATACTGATGGGTATTAGAAAGTGCGATCCCATCCATACGTTAAATAAGTTGAGGTTCTGAAGTGACATAAACTGATGCAATCGAGAGGAATAGCAACGTGATTCGACTCTCTCAAACTCGATGCGCTCTTTTTAAACCGAAAACAAATGCCGTCCCTAGCCTCCCAGTTGCATTCCGGAAATTTTAGATTTAAACCAGTGATGAGTGGATGAAATATTAGATTTTCTTTGTATTTCCCGCGTGCCTGGTGTTGAGAACCCGACTTAACCTCACACCCTTCACAAGATAGGCAACATTGACCCTCATTTTGTAATTCTAAGCTGGAGGTAACTTCGTGTGATTGCGATTTCCTTGCCCACTCGTAAGCAAGACTGGCAAACGATGAGCTTCGCCTCAACGCTCTATCTTTGCCCCATTCTCGACTTACTCCTCGTTAAAGTCCCATCGAGTGCCCAGCCAGAATTGCGCCTGGGCTTACAAGAAGCCTTAGTCAATGCGGCAAAACATGGCAACAAGCTCGACCCTAGCAAGCAGGTGGCGGTGCAGTTTTCGATCTGTGATGACCTGTATTCATGGGTGATTACGGATCAAGGAGAGGGGTTTCGACCGATCCAATCTTGCCCAACCCGCCCTGAAGATCTGCTACCGGATGATTTTTCAGAGAATGGGCGGGGGATGTGTATCCTTTACCAAATTTTTGACCAAGTTCATTGGAATCGGGAAGGGACTCAATTGCGACTCTCGAAGCGGGTCAAACGCGAGCATTCCTCCTGACACGTTCAGCCCCACCCCTGTCACCGTGATCACGATTGATCCGAGGCTGGTTCAGCCTAAACATAGGTGTGGAATAGTGAAAGCAGGCTGTCGAAGATCGGATCACCGGATCGGGTGGTGAGGATCGCTTGGATGAGTTGAAAAAATCGAGTATCGGGGTGTTGATCGCTCTCGATGGTTTTGCTGGCGGGATAAAATGACACATCATCGGTGCGGAGTTCGTTGGTGATCCCGGTTTGCCAGCGATCGCCTTGGCGATACCAAGACAGCGATCGCCCCCGTAATGTCACTTGAAACCACTCAATTTCAGTGCCGCGACGCTCCACAAATACATCAAAATACGGTTCGCCGCCCTGATACCAAATTCGCTCGATGCCTGTGCCCCCTTCACGGTTTAACAAAGTCTGATCGATTTTGCGTAGGGACTGACCTAATGCTGTAATTTCGGCCTGCTCCATTAATAAAACACTCGTGTTGAACTTCCATCAATTCTAAACTGCTGCCTCCCCAGATTTGACCTGGCCGTGACAGATTGACATCTGAGCGCAGGATTTACGGCCCAATCGCCCTGACTGCCTGAGATTGCGTGGGGCGCGATCGCTTCTCCCTGTGCCCCTTGGAAAATTGATCGCGGCGCGGGCTAGGCATTGCCATCCTCAGGTAGGGCATCCTTGGGGGCGTGCGATCGCGTCTGCTCCAACTCAATCAATTCCACATGACCACTAAACACAAACCATTGCACCGTATCAGGATGGCTGACAAAAGGAGCTTGCTCAAACGTAAGCTGAAGATGGGATTGTTCCGCCACACTATGACGCGCCACCGCCCACTCTTGCCCCTGCTGCACCGCTACCTTCGCATCGGCAGACAACACGACAGACTGTTGTACGGAACGTTTGAACACGGTGTCTACCAAAACACGCAATTTAGCAGCCATAGTCGCGGGTGAATCCTCCAAGATCGCTTAGAACTGCCCTTTGTTGTACACGATTTTGGGGGCGAATTCCTAACGCCAGCCAAACCAATAGCGAGACGTGATATGCGGATCACTGCAAAAACAAACCCATTCTTTGAGAACGTCTGGCCTTGTCAAACATTAAACATCAGCATCACATTGCAGCGTTGCAAGGATTACGTTTTGCTGGTGATTTTTTTGTAGATGGCGAGATATTGGCGGGCTTCTTCGTCGGGCCAAAATCGCGTTTCCACCGTGCGGCGGGCATTGGTTGCCAACGTATCCCCCTCTTGATCCAACACC
Organism: uncultured Spirulina sp.; assembly: GCA_964502285.1. Lineage (GTDB taxonomy): Bacteria > Cyanobacteriota > Cyanobacteriia > Cyanobacteriales > Spirulinaceae > Spirulina. The sequence continues at coordinate 4,857 of CAZCWE010000049.1, forward strand.
CAACGAATCCCCCGTGCTAGATCATCCGACTCAAAACAGGCCGCCCGGTAGCCGTTCACTTGATGCTCCACAATATCCTTCAGCCCCGTAGAATCAAAACTCACCACCGGCACACCACAGGCCAAGGGTTCTAGGGCTCCTTTCGGGCAGGCATCTTCAAGGGACGGAGCCACCGCCACATCAGCGGCATTGTAGGCGAGGGCGAGGGAGAGATCATCGAAGCGTTTGCCGAGGTAGCGGGCGGGGAGGCCGATGTCGAGTTTGGCATCGAGTTGATCCGTGCCGAGGATCAGGAGTTCGGTATTGGGTAAGTCGCGCAACTGTTGGAGGGCGGGTTGGAGGTAGGCGAAGCCTTTGCGCTTGTCGCGGGTGGGGTTAAGGGCGCTGAAGAGGATGTAACGGCGTTCCGGGTCGAGGTTCAGGAGTTCCCGTGCTTGGGTTTTGGGGCGGGGTTTAAATACGGTGGTGTCCATCGCTTCGCCGATCACGTCCACGGGATAGCGTTGCAACAAGCTGCTGCGTTTGACACAATCAGCGACCCATTGACTGACACCGACGATGTGCAGGTCGAGATTTGCCCAGGCTTTGGCTTTACGGTTCCAGAGTTTGCGGGAGAGATCCTGTTCTTGGGTTGAACCGAGGAGGGGACAGGCTCCGCATTGGGCAGTGAAGCGATCGCACCCCTCGGAATAGTGACATCCTCCCGACATTGACCACATATCTTGCAGCGTCCACACCAATGGCTTCTTTAGTTTGGGCAAACTCTCCGGGGTGAGGAAGCCCTTGTTAATCCAATGCAGATTAATCACATCGGCATTGACGGCGTGGATTTTCTTTAATTCCTGCGGGGGGAAGATGGCGGGGGAAAAGACGTAGGTTTTTTTCTGGGGATAGCGGCGCAGGGGGTAGCGATCGATCACGCCCCGGAGGCTGTTGGCGATCAGTTCCGTGGCTTTTTCTGTCGGGCCGATGACGCTGGGGTCGGTGCTGTCTTTTTTGAGCACTAACATTTGGGAGTCTACACCAATGCGCTGGAGGGCTTTGTGGAGTTGGTATGTGCCCCGGCACGCGCCCCCGTCGAGGTCGGAATAGCTGAGGTGGAGAACTTTCATAGGGGTTTCAGGATAACGTCAATCAGAGGGGGGGGAATGTCGAGGGCTTGGCAATGGTGGGTAATTTTGGCGCGGATGGTCGCTTTGGGTAGAAGACTCGCGGCGAGACATTGCCCGATTTTTTTGAGGAAAAACCATTCGTACCGCCAGCGGGGAATCTGCGGATCGTGTAGATACATCCGATTCACAATATGCCACATATTATGGTGGAACTTGAGCGATCGCACCCCCTGCACAATGCGCCACTTTGCCCGCCAGTCCGACGCGATCGACCACTGCATCCACACCGGCAGATAGCGCACCACATCGGCGGGTTGATAGTCCACGGTGGCTCGGAGTTGCCGCGCAATCCGCAGCGGGATGCCCCGCTGTTTCGCCCGTTCGGTGTATTCATAATCGCCGCCGTAGTGGGGAAAGCGGCGGCTGTCGGGAAGGCCGAGGGTTTGGGCGGCGGTGTGGGGGATGATCACAATGTTGCCGTTGAGGGTGTCGGCGGGGATGAGGGGCTCGGTGCATTGGGAGAGGCGGCGGATCGGTTTGCCCTGGGAAAGACCACTAAAGGCGAGCCAATCGGGATCATTGCGATCGCTCACCACCCCTCCGACGATCGCCCCTTGAGCCTCGGCAATTTTCACCACGGTTTGCAATTGCTCGATAAAATCCGCTGCCAGGGTCATATCGTCGTTGAGCCAAACGATCGCCGCGTCGGGATGATGCCCCAAGGCGTAGTCCATCCCCAGGGCGATCGCCCCCGTCCACCACAAATTCCCATCCCCTTGCAGCAGCATCACCCCCGGATATTGCTTGCGAATCTGCTCCGGTGTGCCGTCGGTAGACCCATCATCCACGACGATCACGGGATGGTGTGCGATCGCGCCTTGGCCGTCGAGTTGCTGCAACATGGCGGCCGTATGGGCCCAACGATTCCGCACCGGGAGAATAATCGCGACGCTCATCGCTTCCATCGTTGCCACCAGAGATAAAACGGACTGATCAGGCTAGAGCGCAAAAATTCCATCTGACAGGCCAGCACCGTATCCGTGGCGAAGCGATCGCGATGTTGCCAAAAAAATTGCCCCGCCTTGCGCAGATCATTCAACCACCCCAAGGGAAACAGCAATGGACGCTGCCAGGGTTTGAGGCGCAACATCCGGATATGGTGACGCGCCAACCCGGTACTCCGGACAATAAACAGCAACCCCTCGCGGCTCAATCGTCGCGCCGGAATTTGGTGAAACAGTTCCATGGCGGGGTTGTACCAGATTTCCCAGCCCGCGTTTTGAATGTGCATGATCGCTTCGAGGTCTTCGCTGTTGAGCATGGAGGTTTGCGATCGCCCACTCAACACCGGCCGCGTCGGCACATGCTCCCGCCACACTGCCCGCCGCACCACCAACCCCGCCGACGGCGGCAACATCTTCAACTGCGGCTCGTACCGCTTCGGCTTCGTGCCCCGTTCCGTAATCGCCAAAAAACTCGCAATCCGCTCAAAATTCGGCGGCGGCTCCACTTCATAATCCCCGTGGATCTGACTCCCAAACGCCCCCGCCCTCGGATATTTTTTCGCAAAAAAACACGCCGCCTGCACCCACGTCACCGCCGGAATCGTATCATCATCCAAAAACCCAATCAGCAGGCCCCGCGCCTCCTGTACCGCCCGCAACCGCCCAAAAGCAGCCCCCTGCTGCGGTTCGTTGCAATAGCGCAGGGGCACATCCGGCAACCAGTCACCTTGCACCTCGCGCACCACCTGATCGAGGCGATCGGTGCTGTTGTTATCCACCACCAACACTTCCCAGGAGATCATCTCGGTTCCCGTCTGTTGCTTGAGTTTGTCCAAGACGGCCGGTAAACGAGTCGCGCCGTTGTAGGTGGGAATGGCAACGGTAAGATCAACAGCCATGGGCTAGGAAATAAGGGAACTCTTCAATCTTAGCCCCGTTCGATTGTGGTTCCAAGCGTGAAAATCTTAGCCTGGGGTTTGGCGACCAAACCCTTGGTCTTCAAGCGGGGCGAGGAGGTGAAAGCCGTCAGTGTTGCCGAGTTCGGTGGGGGGCGCGATCGCATCACGAATGGAAGTATCGACGAGGAGAAAATGGGTGGGGATCAGGGGAATCTACTGTATTCTGTATGTATGAAAATCGCTATATTAATTGGTTAAAATTTCAGTCAACAGAATTATGTTTCTACAAAAAATAATTCAAGAGTTACAGGATATTCCAGAAGAAAAGCTTGCGGAAATCTATGATCTCATTCACTACTTTCGTGTTGGATTAAATCAAGAAAATCCATCAATCTTAGCGAGTGATCAGCTCGAATCACGCACTCCCGGATTGCTTATAGGAAAGCTCTCAGACACATTTTTTGAACCTTTGCCCGAAGAAGAGTTGCAACAATGGGAATAAATTATCTTCTCGATACTCATATTCTTCTCTGGTGGCTTTTCAATGATCAAAAACTCAAAGAAGAGTGTCGAAAAATTATTCGCAATCCCGCCCATAGCATTTAGAGGCTTGGTCTTCAAACGGGGCGAGGAGGTGAAAGCCGTCGGCGTTGCCCAATTCTGTGGCGGGGCCGATCGCATCACGGGTAGCAGGATCAACGAGGAGAAAATGGGTGGGGTGCTGGGCTTGGAGGGTGGGGAGATCGGCGGGGATCAGGGGGCGATCGCTGTAAAACTCTAGACTGGGGCGGCCGTCGGGGTGGCTCAGATAAATCACCGCATCGGGGGGGGTTTGGGCTTGGATGATCGCACCAATGGCCCGCACGGGAAACTGTTCATTCACCTCCCAGACCCAGGATTGGGAACAGAAGAGACTCGCCAAACTGCCATAGAGTCCGATCGCGAGGGGGAAGAAAACGCGATCGCGCCCCAATTCTCCTAACAAAGCTCGCGCCACAATGCCAAAGGCGATCGCTGCACAGACGGCTGTGATCAGCAGCGGAATCTGCGGATCGGTTAGGGCGAGATAGATCCCGCCTGCGATCGCTACCACAGTTAAAAATGCGAAAAAATAACCATAGCCGCGCCTGGGCTGCTGCACCGTGGCAAAATAGCCGCCCAAAATTACCGCCAAAAAGGGATAACAGGGGAACAGATACCAGGGCAATTTTGTCCCCATCCCACTGACTACGGCAAGAAAGAGACTAAACCCCAACAGGGCCAACAGTCCCCAGGATTTCCACTGTTGCCCGGCCTGTTTGCAGCCGCTGGGAAAAAACACCAACCACGGCCAGCCATATTTCGCGATTTCCAGCAGGTAATACCACACCGGGCCGTCGTTGCCTTCCACCGCATCCCCCAAGCGATCGAACCCTTGCGCCCCAAAATGTACCGTGAGAAAATCCGCGCCATAGGTGTGGTACTGCACTCCGTACCATGCTCCGGTGATGGCGATGCCGAGGCCGAGACCCAGCCAGGCGTAGGGGTTGCGAAAGAGCGGCCATTGCTGGGAGAGGAGGAGGTACAGACCGGCAATGCCCCAAATCGCGAGGACTAAAATGCCCTTGGTGAGGGCGATCGCCCCTAAACACAGCCCGATCCCCACCGCCCAAACCGGCTGTTTTCTCGCCCGCAGCAGACAGAGAAAAAGCAGAATCATCATCGTATTGACAATCCCATCGAGCATCGCGAGGCGGCCGTGACGCACCACGGGCAAAAGGGTGAGATAAATGACGGCGGGATAAATGGCGTGGCGTTGTTCGCGAAAGAGTTCCCGACCGAGGCCATAGAGCAGCGGCACACCGAGGGCGGAGGCGATCGCTAACGGAGCGCGGAGGGAAAATTCTAACCACGGCGACCCCAAGGCATCACCCCCGCCCACCTGATAGCCCAACGCCATCAACCAAATCGCCAAGGGCGGCTTCAACCAAAACGGCTGCCCAAAGATCGATAGGTGCAACCAATCTTGCGATCGCACCATCTCCCGCGCCAAGAGGCCATAGGTTCCCTCGTCCCAATCCCGCAACGGCATCCCCCCCAAGCCAATCAACCACAGGGCCAACGCCGCCAGGGTTAACCCCCAAAACCAGCGGCGATCGCGCTGATGTTCAGAGAGAGGGGCGGGATGGGCGGGAGAATGGGGCATAGGGGCGTGAGGGGGATGGAGTGCGATCGCCGCAGAATCATCCGTATATTGGACAATTTACGGTAGCTCGGTGTTTCTTCTGTTGTTTAGCGTTGGGGAAGATTGAGATGATAGCACTCGGTTAACAGTTTGTTATTTACGGTTTTATTGCAACGTTGTGCAAAAAATACCGGGGCTAATACCGGCAACGAAGACACATCAACGTTACTTTAGCGAAACACAATGATCGTAAGGGCTTGGCTGACCGCTGTGCTAGTGGGTGGGTTGCTTGAGATGGGGTTAGGGTCAGCAGCGGCGATCGCGCAAGTGATCACCCCCGCCACCGATGGCACCGGCACCAGTGTCACAGTCAACGGAGATCGCCTCACGATCAGCGGCGGCAGCCTCAGCGCCGATCAACTCAATCTTTTTCATAGTTTTGACCGCTTCGGCCTCAACGCTCAACAAACCGCCACCTTTTTGAGCCATCCCCAAACGCTCAACATTCTCGGTCGAGTGATCGGGGGTGAACCCTCTATGATCAATGGCTTGCTGGAGGTGGTCGGGAGTGATGCCAACCTTTATTTAATGAATCCGGCGGGGATTGTGTTCGGCCCCCAAGCGCGGCTGAATGTGGGCGGGGATTTTTTCGCGACGACGGCGGACGGGATTGGCCTCAGTGATGGCGGTTGGTTTGATGCGGTGGGGGCGATGGATTATGGGCAGTTAACGGGAATGCCGTTTCAGTTTCGGTTTGAGCAGGCGGAACCGGGGGCGGTGGTGAACAGCGGCGATCTGGGGGTTAACCCAGGGCAGCGGCTCGGCTTGATGGGGGGAACAGTGATCAACACGGGATCGCTCACTGCCGCGTCAGGAGAGGTGATCATCACGGCGGTTCCGGGGGAAAATCTCCTGCGGCTGTCCCAACCGGGGCAACTCCTCAGCCTTGAGATCGCGTCCAATGATTTGACGGCGGCGACGATCGCGCCCCTCGATTTACCGAGCCTGTTAACCGGGGGCGAGGTGACGATCACCAGTACCGGCACGCTTAAACTCGAAAGTACGGCAAAAGAAATCCCGATCGCGCCTGGGTTAGCGGTTCATAATGGTGCGATTGATGTGGCGGGGGAACAAGGGGGAACGGTGGTGATTGGGGGAGATGCGATCGCCCTCAGTGGCGCGACGATCAACGCCAGCGGCACGAACGGCGGCGGCACGGTCTTGATCGGCGGTGAACAGCAGGGCGGCGGTTCGATGCCACGGGCAAATTTCACCGTGATCGATGAAACGAGCCAGATTCGCGCCGATGCTGTGGATCAAGGCGACGGCGGCCGGGTGATTCTCTGGGCAGACGACACCACGGCGTTTTATGGCGATATTTCAGCGCGGGGGGGCGACAACGGCGGCGACGGCGGCTTCGTGGAAGTGTCCGGGGCAGAAAATTTAGTATTTCGTGGCACAGTGGACACCGCTGCACCCCAAGGGAAGATGGGGTCGGTGCTGCTTGACCCGACGAATATCACGATTCGAGCTGGGGGGGGCCCTGCATTGGGACCATCGCTATCCGTACTTTTCGCTGATGTTGGGCCGACGGAAATTTTTGAAGATTCGTTGGAATCAGTGATCGGATCAATCACTCTCCAAGCCACAAACGACATTATTTTTGAGGATTCCGCTGATAATTTTAATCTAGCCGGAGCATCGGGGCCGATCTCCTTCACGGCGGGCCGCAATATCATCATGAACGACACGAACGATACTATACTGGCTCGCTCAAATATTACCTTCTCCGCTGGGGGCAAGCTGGATTTAGGTTCTGTGAGTACAGCCGCCGCGATGGGCCCCACGGGATCAATTACCCTGACGGCAGGGGGATCGGTAACGGCGGAGAATCTATACACGTCCGTACTCAATGGGGGGCAAGCGGGAGCCGTCACCGTCACCGCAGGCGGCCCGATCAGCCTAGAGGATATTGACACCTCTTCCAATTCTGCCAGCCCCACTGCTGCCTTAGCGGGAAATGTCACCCTCACCACCAGCGTCCTATCGGGAAATATCGAATTTGAGCAGATCACCACCACTGCCACCAATGCCGCCATCTACACTTCCATCGGGGGTGATGTGACGATCGCTGCACGGGGCACGGTTCAAGGAACCTCAATTGAGACGATTGGCGTGAGTACATCGGGGTCAGTGTCGATTACCCATGATGGGGGGCCGTCCAATCTGGATTTTGAGATTGGCGACAGTGCGGCCAATGGAGTGGATGTGATCAGCACAACGGCAGCGGTGGCGAATCAAATCGTGCCGATGGCGGCCAATGGGTCAACGGTGAATGTCGGGCTGCAAACGACGATTACTTCGGTGAATAGTCCGCCGACGGTGCAGGGGTTCAGTGTGAATACTGCGACGGGCCAGCCGGTGCAATTTACCTTTGCAGACTTAGCAGCGCAGGTGAGTGATGTTGATGGCGACACGATCGCATCCCTCACTGTCTCGAACCTGATCGCCACCGGAACCTTCACCCTCAACGGCGTGCCGATTAGCGATCGCACCACGCCGATCGCCCTCAACCCCGGTGATATCCTCACCTATACCCCCGACGCGAGCCTGTCGGGCACGGTGACGCTGTTTGACCTCAATGGGGGCGATCGCATCAGCACCGGCACCGCCAGCATTACCACCACAAGCACGGGGGATTTCTTCAACACCTGCCCGCCCTTCTGTGACAACACCCTCGATCCCTTAGAGCCCCTTGATCCGCTCTCCGCCTCCCAATTCACCAACCTTGAGGAGCGATTTACTAACACTTTCGCCACCTATTTAGGTCTTCCCACCCCGGATCTCGTCAGCTTGGATCAAGCCCGCGAATTGCTCCGCTCCGTGGAGCGACAAACCGGGGTCAAGCCCGCCCTGCTCTACCTCAGCTTTACCCCGCAACTGCTGAGCGAGACAGGCCAAAATCCCACCAAAGCCCTCGAAAAAGTCCCGCCGCACCCCGCCCTGGCCCAAGGGGAGCCAGCTAATCCGTCCCGCTTCACCACTGACAACGCCACGCTGGATCTACTGCTGATCACCGGTGATGATCAGCCACCGATTCGCGTGCCGATGTGGGGGGTGACCCAGGAGCAGGTGAGCCAGATGGTGCGACAGATGCAGCGAGGCGTTCAAAATTTCAGGTCTAATGCCTATCAGGGGACTGCACGGCAGTTGTATGACTGGTTGATCGCGCCAGTGGAAGCGGCGTTACGGGTGCGGGGGGTAGAACATTTGGCGATCGTGCCGGATCAGAGTTTGCGATCGCTCCCCTTCGCGGCCTTGATGGCAAATGAGCAATTTCTCATTGAGCAGTACAGCCTCAGCATCCTGCCCAGCCTCTCCCTCAGTTTTTTTGAATATAGTGATGCGGGGAATTTGGGGGTGCTCGCAATGGGAGCCGACACCTTCACGAACCAAGAGCCCTTACCCGCCGTCCCCAGCGAATTGGATATTATTGCCAATCAACTCCGGTCCGGAGAAATCTTGCTCAATCCAGAGTTCACCCTAGACGCGATCCTTGCAGAGCGCGATCGCACCCCCTACGGCATCGTCCACATCGCCACCCACGGCGAATTTAAACCCGGTGCGATTGAAAATTCCTACCTCGAATTTTGGGGTGATCAACAACTCACCCTCGATCAAATTCGGACGCTGAAGTTTCATCAGCCGATGGTCGATCTGTTAGTGCTCAGTGCCTGTCGCAGTGCCCTAGGAGACCCTGAAGCTGAACTGGGGTTCACCGGTTTGGCGGTGGCGGCCGGGGTGAAAACCTCCATCGGGAGTCTCTGGTATGTCAGCGATACGGGAACCCTCGCCCTGATGAGTGGTTTTTACCAAGCCCTGAACACCGCCCCCATCCGCGCCCAAGCCCTCCAACGGGCCCAACTGGCACTGCTGCGGGGCGAGGTGGTGCTTGATAAGGGGATGTTGCGATCGCCCACCACCGCCTTTACCCTTCCCCCCGCCCTCAACACCTCCCGCGAATTTCGTCACCCCTACTACTGGAGCAGCTTTCTGATGGTGGGTAGCCCCTGGTAACGTGGCTGCACCGGATCAAGCTGCATTCAATCGTTTGCTCTCCCCACAAAAACCCCCAGGGCAATGGTGAACATCTCCCTGGGGTTTGCAGCATGAGTTTCAGGATGCTGGGCGCGGCTTGGGCTTAAGTTGCCAAGCCGGTTTCGGTGTTGTTGCGGTTATTGCGGCGGGTGAGGCTGTTGAAGAGCATCGTGCCGATCGCTTTAATCAAATTGCCTTCGAGTTCGTCGAACATTTTCATGTTCATGCCAAAGGCGGCGTTGGCTTCATCGACGATCGCTTCTGCCGTTGCTTGGTCAACGGGTAACGCATCCATCGCGGCCCGATACTTCGTTTTGAAGGCCTTCGCGTCGGGAATTTGTTCAAATTCGTAGAACGCCGTGCCTTCCCCGTCTTCGAGCTTCATCGCAGTGACAGCAATTTTCTGGAGGATTTGACCGCCGGAAAGGTCGCCGAGATAGCGGGTGTAGAGGTGTGCCACGAGGAGTTCGGGCTGGTTCTGGGCAATGTCATGAATCCGATCCACGTAGGCTTGACCCACGGGGGAAATGGCCACTTCCGCTTGCCATTGAGGGCCGTAGTAAAAGGCTAAATCTTGTTCGAGGGCGGCTTTGCGGTTGAGTTCCGGGAAATAGACCGGGGCGAGGACGGGATGGTCTTTGAGGCGTTCCATCTCGGCTTCCA
>CAZCWE010000050.1:0-12063 GCA_964502285.1 uncultured Spirulina sp.
AAAACTGGACTGTTTCGACGGATAGAGGATCATCTTGCCGCCGCTGAGGCCCTTACCGAAGTAATCATTGGCATCGCCTTCGAGTTCCAGCGTCACGCCTTTGGGGACAAATGCGCCGAAACTCTGGCCCGCGCTGCCTTGGAAATGGAGGTGAACCGTATCTTCGGGCAGGCCGTCCCAATGGCGTTTGGAGATTTCATTGCCGAGGATGGTGCCGACGACGCGGTTAGTGTTGCAGATCGGCAGCGTGGCTTTGACGGGTTCACCCTTTGCGATCGCGGGTTGACACAGATCCAACAGGGTCGTGATGTCCAGGGATTTATCCAAACCGTGGTCTTGGGGAATTTGGCAATAGCGGCCCACCTCTGGCCCCACGTCGGGCTGATGGAGCAGAGCCGCCAGGTCGATGCCCTTCGCTTTCCAATGGTCAACGGCGTGTTTTTGTTCGAGGACATCGGTGCGTCCCACCATTTCGTTAATCGTCCGGAACCCCAACTCGGCCATGATTTCCCGCAGTTCCATGGCGATGAACTTCATAAAGTTCACCGTATAGTCAGGGTCGCCGGTGAAGTTTTTGCGCAGTTCGGGGTTTTGGGTGGCCACGCCGACGGGGCAGGTGTTTTTATGGCAAACCCGCATCATGATGCAGCCCAGGGTGACGAGGGGAGCCGTGGAGAACCCGTATTCTTCCGCGCCGAGGAGGGTGGCGATCGCTAAATCGCGCCCGGTCTTCATCTGGCCATCGGTTTCCACCGCAATCCGGCTGCGGAGATTGTTCAACACCAGGGTTTGATGGGTTTCGGCGAGGCCCAATTCCCAGGGTAAACCGGCGTGTTTAATCGAGGTTTGGGGCGAGGCTCCCGTGCCACCATCAAAACCGGAAATCAGCACCACATCGGCGTGAGCTTTCGCCACCCCGGCGGCGATCGTGCCTACGCCCACCTCAGACACGAGTTTCACACTCACCCGCGCTTCCCGGTTGGCGTTTTTGAGGTCGTGGATCAGTTCCGCGAGGTCTTCAATGGAGTAGATGTCATGGTGGGGCGGCGGTGAAATCAAGCCCACACCGGGGGTGGAGTGGCGCACCTTGGCAATCCAGGGGTACACCTTCAGGCCGGGAAGTTGACCGCCTTCGCCGGGTTTCGCCCCTTGGGCCATTTTGATCTGTAGCTCGCGGGCTTGGGATAGGTAGAGGCTGGTGACACCAAACCGACCCGACGCGACTTGTTTGATCGCGCTGTTTTTCGAGTCGCCGCGATCGTTCGTCCAGGTGTAGCGTTCGGGGTCTTCGCCGCCTTCGCCCGTGTTGGATTTACCGCCGATCCGGTTCATGGCGATCGCTAACGCCTCGTGGGTTTCTTTTGAAATTGACCCGTAGCTCATCGCCCCGGTTTTAAAGCGTTTCATAATCGCTTCAATCGGTTCGACTTCATCAATCGAAATCGGTTCACGGGCCTTGAATTCCAAGAGATCCCGCAATCGGAAGAGGCTCTTCCCTTGTTCGTTCACCTTGGCGGCATATTGGCGATAGAGGTCGTAATTACCTTCGCGCACGGCCTGCTGCAAGAGGTGAATGGCCATGGGATCGAGGAGATGCTCTTCGCCTTCTTTGCGCCATTGGTATTCACCGCCCACATCAAGGGTGAGGGGCGCACCGTCGCGATCGCTAAACCCAGCATGATGGCGCTGCACCGCTTCCGTGGCGATCACCTTCAGATCCACCCCTTCGACGCGGGAGGCCGTCCAAGAGAAATATTTTTCAACAACCGAGTGATGCAGGCCGATCGCCTCGAAAATTTGCGCCCCGCGATAGCTCTGGATCGTGGAAATGCCAATCTTCGAGCCGATTTTGATCACGCCCTTGGTGACGGCTTTGATGTAGTTCTTGCAGGCGGTTTTGTGGTCAACGCCCGTCAGCAGCCCTTCGTCGATCATGCTCTGGAAACTATCAAAGGCAACGTAAGGGTTAATCGCGCCGCAGCCATAGCCCAAGAGCACCGCAAAGTGATGCACCTCGCGGGGTTCACCGGATTCAAGCACTAGGCCGACGCGGGTGCGCGTGCCGTTGCGGATCAGGTGGTGATGGAGGCCCGCCACCGCCAGCAGGGCAGGGATCGGAGCGTGATCGGCATCCATACCGCGATCGCTCAAAATCAAGATATTTTTACCCGCAGCGATCGCCGCATCTGCATCTTTGAAAATCTGCTCTAGGGTGGCTTCCATCCCCTCAACCCCCGTTTGCGGGTCAAAGAGAATCGACAATGTCAGGGACGAGAACCCCCGCAGATTCACCGTCTTTAACTGAGCCAGTTCGGCATTACTGAGCACGGGGGTGGGCAGTTGAATCAGTTGGCAGCTTTCCGGTTTCGGGTCGAGGAGATTCCCCTCGGAGCCGATGGTGGTCACCGCCGAGGTGATAATCGCTTCCCGAATTGAGTCGATGGGCGGGTTCGTCACCTGGGCAAACAGTTGTTGGAAATAGTCGTAGAGCAGCTTTGGCCGCTTCGACAGAGCCGCTAAGGGCGTATCCGTCCCCATCGCCCCGATCGCTTCAACGCCATTTTGGGCCATGGGGGTCAACAACAGCCGCAATTCCTCAAAGGTATAGCCGAAGGCTTTCTGTTGGGCGATCAGCGGCGTGGTGGATTCCACCGGATCAGCCGCCGGCAGATCCGCCAACGCCACCCGGTATTGATCGAGCCAATCCCGGTAGGGTTGCGCGGCGACAATTTCCTGCTTAATTTCTTCATCGGACACAATCCGCCCTTCATCCATATTCACCAGGAACATCCGCCCCGGTTCGAGGCGGCCCTTATGCGCCACCCGTTCCGGCTCGATGGGCAGCACCCCCGCTTCCGAGGCCATAATCACAAGATCGTCATGGGTGACGTAGTAGCGGGAGGGGCGTAGACCGTTACGATCGAGCACTGCCCCCATCATCGTGCCATCGGTAAAGGCAATGGAGGCCGGGCCGTCCCAGGGTTCCATCAGGCAGGCGTGATATTCATAGAAGGCCTTGCGTTCCTCGCTCATGGACTCGTGGGCCGTCCAGGGTTCGGGGATCATCATCATCATCGCGTGGGGCAGGGAGCGACCGGACAACACCATTAATTCCAGGGCGTTGTCAAAGATCGCGGAATCGCTGCCTTCCATGTCGATGATCGGCTGCATTTTGTCGAGTTCGTCGCCGAAAAGGTCGGAGGCGAAGAGGCTTTGGCGGGCGTGCATCCAGTTGATGTTGCCGCGCAGGGTGTTGATTTCGCCGTTGTGGGCGACGTAGTGGTAGGGGTGCGATCGCTCCCAACTGGGGAAGGTGTTGGTGCTGAAGCGGGAATGCACTAAACCGAGGGCGCTGGTGTAGTCAGGGTCGCTGAGGTCGGGGTAGTAGCTGCCCACCTGGGCGGTGGTGAGCATCCCTTTGTAGATGATGGTGCGACAGGAGAGGCTGGAAACGTACCAATATTCATCGAGGCCGGAGCGTTGAATTTCGTGGTGCGATCGCTTGCTGATCACATACAGTTTGCGCTCAAAATCCAAGTCCGTTTGCAGCCCAGGGTTGCGGCCAATAAACACCTGCTGCATAAAGGGTTCACTGCTACAGGCGGTGGGGCCGAGTGCGCCGTTTTCCGTGGGGACATCGCGCCAACCGAGGACGGTTTGACCCGTTTCCGTGACAATTTTTTCTAAGCGTTCCCGTCCCGCTTGACGCACCGCCGGATCAGGCGACGCGAAAAACATCCCCACGCCATACTGGCCGGGTTCCGGTAGGGTGATGCCCAGGGCTTGGGCAGCCTTGGCCATAAACCCATGGGGCAGTTGGGTGAGGATGCCCGCCCCGTCGCCGCTGTTGGGGTCGGCTCCCACTGCGCCCCGGTGTTCAAGGTTGACTAAGATTTGCAGGGCTTGGTCCACAATCGCGTGCGATCGCTCCCCCTTCATCTGCACGATAAACCCAACACCGCAGGCATCATGCTCATAGCGGGGATCGTATAGGCCCTGTTGTTGTGGCAATGCTTGTTTATTCATGGATGCAATATGACCGAGGGAAACAACTATCCGCAAAGGGACGCAAAAGATAAATTCCGAGTTTTAGAATTGTCGCGCTAAAACCCAAAAAAGGGGATCGTTCTTAACAAAATGATCAGATCACAGCGGGGGAATCTCTCCTATTTATCAAGGATTTCTGTACCCGATCCGCCTCTTTAAATGCCAGTTTGATATCGTCAAAGCATGACATTGTCAACAGATCTAAAATCGCTTTACTCAGAACATAGGGTAAAGAATAGACACTAACAGGCTTTGATCTGATGTATAACCAGATTATTCCTATTCTGCCCCCATACTAGAGGCAAGCACATCTCGTAATCTTCAGCATGATTCAACAATGGCAGCAGCAAATTCAACGTAATGGTAGAGAAGTTGAGGCCAATCATGCCCAAAAAGGAGGCGGAACCCTTACCACAGCAGACGGCGATCGCTGACCACCAGACAGGCACTACTATGCAGGTATAGCAATAGTTTGACGCTAAATCGTCATCAAAAAAGTGTTAATTTATACCGTCAACCGCCCCCAGGCGACGAGAAAGACAGCACCGCCCCCAAAATCGAGCAGGGTGTATGGCATTGGCCAGGACAATGGGGACATTCAGCAGACGAACAAAGGGCTTGAGCTCCCGGCCTGTTCTCACAAACTTGTCCACTGCTATATCTTGGGGCTCAGCAGGGCGCGATCGCTACACAACTTGGCAATCTTCCCAATTCTGCAACGAAAAAATAAGGGTTTCAGCCATCGAGATATCCTCCCGATCTGTTGATCCTGCCGTAAACTTTGCCACGTCGTGATCGCCAGAAAGAAGCCGCAGCTATGGCGGCCCTACTCAACGCGGCTAGCCGTCACCCCTGCCGCCAAGCGGCTGCTCCTCAGGGGGTCAACAGCAAAACTATCCCCAACATCCCACGGCGAGAGCACCGTCAAACCGGCATTCCCAAGGACTCTCCTCGCAGCGATTCACCACCGTGAGGGCAAGGCAAGCGCAACTAGATAATTAAATATTATGTTTGTGATTAGTTATACAAATCAAAAAAAGGAAACACACGGGTGCGACTAGCTTTGGGCGGGGTGACTCGGCTCACTGCCGCACACCCCACTGCAAAACTTAAATATACTGAGAGACTATATTCAAAATTCTTAATATTCTCCGTAAGGTTTACTTTTTTTGCACTTAACATCTACGAAAATCCGCATGTCACTGTTCAAACTCGCTTGGCTAACTTCATCACTGAGTTTCATGATGGTGTGGTGTTCTAGTGTCATGGCTCTCCCTCGCGATCGCACCGCGACCGATCGCGTCGCGACTCTCTTTGCTTCATTACCCGCCGCAGCCCAATCCTGGCAAACCCACACGCCTCAAGGTCAACAGGACTCGATCGCCCTCAGCATGCGCCTCACCCAAGCCTTCTTTACAGACCCATCCCAACGGTTACAGGATAAAACCCTAGCGTGGCAGTCCACCGACCCCACCACGGCCTGTCCCGCCCTGGTGCAGCGTTGGTCTCATATCCCGGAACCCCCAGATTTTCACCCCCACTCCACCCTCCCCAAACGTGTGAGTGTACGGGAGCAACTGCGCACGGTGCTGTCTGGGGTGGTGGAGGACTACCAAACCCAGAAAACGGCAACGGTGACGGTGAGCTCTGCGCTGCCGGGTTTTGAGATCAACAGTCTCTGGGATGCGTGGCAGCAGCCCATTAATACGATCAAAGCGCAATGGTCTTCTCGCCAAGAACAGGTTCAGGTGATGGTGAACGGAGCTGCGATCGCCACCCTCAGCCACACCACAAACGCCGAGCACCTCGCGGATCAAATTCGCTACTTTGTGAATCAGCCGGATTGGGATGCAACACAGTTAGAGCCGACCCTGATGGGGCAATATCCCGCGATTCGGAGTGGTCATCGCTTAATGGTGGTGATTGATGATGCGATCGTGCCGCCAGAGGAGCAAAATCGGGAACTATTGGCCATTGATTGGACGAATAATCTGCGGCAGGCTTTTGGGGTGGAGCCGTTGGAACTGGTGACGGCGCAGCAGCTCATGTACGGCATCCGCGAGACCCGCGAAGATTTTGAAGGGATCGCATCGTGGTATGGCCCGATGTTCCACGGTCGGCTCACGGCCAACGGTGAAACCTACAACCAAGATGCCTTCACCGCTGCTCACCCCCATCTCCCCTTCAACACCTACCTGAAGGTGATCAACCTCGAAAGCCAAGAGGCGGTGATTGTGCGCATTAACGATCGCGGCCCCTACATCCAGCCGCGCACCCTGGATCTGTCGCGGGGCGTAGCTCGCTGCATCGAGAGTAAAGAGTCAGGGGTCGTGCCCTATCGGGCGATCGTGATGAGTTCGTCCTAAGGGAACATTTGCCTTTCGGACGCTGCCCTTTAAAATGGGCGAGTGATGGAATCAACGGTGAAGCATGCAAATCTGGGTCATGAGTGTGGTGGTGTTGTTTGTGGGTATCCAAGCCTATCAGTGGCTCTCCCAATTGACGCTGCCTTTGCCGATCTACGGGGTGGCAGGGGTCTTGTTAGCGATCGCCTCCAACCGCACCGGGTTACGCCTCCCCACGTCCTCCGCTCACTCCCCCATCCCTACACCGCAACAATCCACACCCCCAACTTCACCACCGGAACCCATCCCCTCAACGGCCCAATCCGCCGCTCAAAACGCCTCCATTTCCTTCAAAATCAGCCGCGATTAATCCCTGTCGTGCGAGCTTCTAGCTCGCTGCTCCTGCTCAATCAGCAAGGGGGTGTTCGCTGACCCTTCGACAGGCTCAGGGTGCGCTAGTTGAATGTCTTAATTCAGTTTATTGCTGGCTACAGACCTAAATCTTTCTTCATTGTTTGTAAATCCGCCTCAATTTCCCATTCTCGGAACTGGGCATCGACGGCATCAAAGGCATCGGCTCCGGCTCGATAGCGCGAGGCATTTTGCCAACCGGGGGGAGAGGCTTGGGGGGCGGTCTGGGGTCGGGCGGCAGCTTGGGCGGCGACCTTGGCGGCCAGTTCCTTTTGTTTGGCGACGGTTTGGGCGAGGAGTTTCTCGGCTTGGCTGCGGCTTTGTTTGGTGCTTTCGAGTTGGCCCCAGCGTTGGTTTCCTTGGCGCAGTAGGGCGGCTTCTCGTTCGCGGGCGGGGTTGGCGAGGTCATAGCGTCCGGCGGCTTCGGCTTTGGCAATCCGTTGATGCCAGAGTTTGATGTCTTCAGCGATCGCTAAAATATCCGCTTCCAACTGCTGCACCTGTTGATTGAGGCGACGAATCAGCCGCTGGGTCTCTGCCTCCTGTTCGCGCAACTGCTCTTCGAGCACCTGCAACTCAAGCTGAGGGTTATTCTGCAAAAACTCATCCAATCGCTCTTCGAGAAATTGGCTGACATCATCAAAGACACTCATGGGGGTTAGGGGCTAGAAGGTTTGACCCACGTAGATCGATCGGACTTCCCCATTGCGGCGCACTGTTGCCTGCTTGTTTTCCGTGGACACCAACGTCCAGCCGCTATCACCAATGGGTTCCCCGACGCTAACTCGTTGGGTGGTTTCTCCTACCATAAACAATGCAGTGGAGCGATCGCCATAGTCCAAAATCCCCACCAACTTATTATCATTCGCGGGAAGCGGATTGCTCGGCGCAACCCCTGGATCGTCCAAGGACGGTAAGGGGGGTAACACTTGCTGCTGACGGGCCAGGGGCGGCGCGGGGACGGTCGCAGCCGGAAAACGCGGAATCGGGGCTTGGGCTGCCGAGTTGGGTTGGGGGCGTGCAGCGGGGGGGGCGGAGTCCGGCGTAGGATTTTCCGAGAGGTTGGGGGGTGCGGGCGGGGGTGCGGGTGATGCGGAGTCAGGAGCAGCCGCCGGGTTGGAGTTGGGGGGATAGACCGGAATGTATACCCGTTCGATGACCTGGGGCGCTTGGGCGGTGGTTGAGGTGTCTGGGGCGGTGAGGTTGGCTTGGAGGGGAGTTCGGGGGGCGGCAGCAGCAGGACTCGGAGGGCGACGCTCAATGGCTTGGAGCGATCGCAGCATATACTGACCAAACGCGGCTTCTTCGGGGGGCAAGTCTGCTAGGGACGTACCCGGTTCGACGGTACTCGTTACCGCAGGTTGAAACCGTTGGAGATTGAGCTTGCCTTGGGTCGCCAACCAGACGACCACTCCCACCAACGAGAGGCAGGCGATCGCAAAAAAGACTTTATCGAGATGCTGGGTCAGGATTGTTTTCGCAGAGGGTCGCGCGGGCGGCGGGGTCGAGGGTTTGGGGCTGGATTGGGTCGCGACTGACCCCGTTGCCGGAACCGACGGACTCGGCATTGTCAACTCTGCTGGCACCACTGATCGCAGGGAAACATAATTCCCTTGGGCCGGTTTCGTCGGCAGTTGGCTGCCCCCATCTAAAATCCCATCGACATCCGAAAACAAATCATTCATCAGATGATCCGCCTCCGATTCAATCGACCATGGCTCTGCCACTTTCGGCTCTAGATAGGCAGGGGATGCTGTACCGTTAATCACCTCATCAGCCATAGATTTTTTCTCTGTCCTCAACACACTGAATGCAGCACTATCTTATCTCGTTAACCCTCGAACGGCTACGGATTGGGGCTGATTTTCTCTAGGAGTCAGAAAAAATCAATCCCATTGATGTCATCAAACCCCAGGAACATCAAATTTTTGAAACCCGTAGCCTTACCAACCATACTCAATCTGAAAATAGAGGCCCATATCCTGAGCATTATCCCCCGCATCGCTGAGGGAAATGAGGGGCAATCCGTAATCAAAGGTGAGGGTCAAGCCCCGCTCCACGATCCACTCTAGCCCGACCCCCGTGCCGAGTAACACCGTTGGCGAAAGGAGGGTATTGGGATTTTCGGGATGGTTCCACACGATGCCACCGTCGAGGAAGGGAATCAGTTGGACGAGGGATTGGCCGGTGTCATCGCGTTCGAGGGTGATCCGATTTTCCACCGAAACGCGCAGGCCATTATCCGCAGACCGGGCATTTTGCCGATATCCCCGCAGGGATTGCCGACCGCCGATCACGAATTGATCGGCGGGCAGTAGGCTGTCGGGGGTGAGTTGGGTATCGAGTTGCCACACCATCAGATGGTTCGTGCTGAGGGCTTCGACCCGCTGCACTTGGCCCGACCAACTGAAAAAGCGGCTATCGGGAATCGGGGCGGCGTTAATCGTGCCATCGAACCAGCCGGTGCCAATGTTGAATTGCGATCGCACCGACCACACCCCCGCGCCATCCCGCCGCAGATAGTCCTGACCGAAACGAATCACCGTCGTGCGGCTCACCCCATCGTCATCAGGGCCGACCCCAAAGGGCTGGGGGCTGCCAAACAAGAAGGTTTGCCCGTTGCGATGGGCGAGATCCAGCGACAGGGCCAATTCTGCGGTGAGGCTCCGGTGGAGGGGTTGCCGCCAACCGAGTTGATAGAGTTGGGAGGCGCCGGTGATGTCAAAGGCATCGAGGGGGGTTTGGGTAATGCGGTTGCGGTCGAAGACGGTGCGGAGGGAAAGTGTCCCGTTTTGAGGGGTGAGGGGGAGGGAATAGGCGAGATCGACGCTTTCGGAGCCGCCCGTGGTGGTGCGGGCGTAACTGAGCTGGAGGGTATCGCCCCGGCCGGTGAGGTTGCGATCGCGCCCCACCATCTGGAACTGTTCTGAGCCAACACTAGCGGGGGAATCATTGCTCAACCGCACCTCCCCTGACACAGACTTCGCCTCTTCTACCGTGATCCGCAGTTGGGTTTCGGTGGGGGAAATTACTTCGAGTTGAGCCGTCAGGGATTTGAACAGGGGATCGCTGCGGAGGAGGCGGAGAGCGGCTTCCAGGCGATTGATTTGCAGGGGGCTGGTGAGGCTCGGCGCGAGGCGATCGCGCAGATAGCCCTTGCGCAGTCGCCGCGTCCCCTCAATCACCACCGCATCCACCCCCGCCTCAATCACCTGAATCGTCACCTCCCCCTGGGGCGTAATCGCCTGATTGCCCAATACCGCGCTCGACGTGATGTAGCCCGCCTCGCGATAGCGTTGGGTAATGCCCGCCGCCACGGCCTGGAGTGCTTCAAGCGTCACGGTTTGCCCCTCCACCGTCGCCAACAGATCCGCCACATCGGCACGGCTCACCACGGTATTCCCCACCAACACCACCCGCTCCACCGCGATCGGGATCGGCGCTTGGGCAGACAGGGGCAGGGGGGCAGCGAGGGAGAGCGCGATCGCGCATCCTCCCCAAACCCAGCCTTGCATCGGTTGTTGATTCACCGCCACTCTCCCCCACGAAAAAAAAAGGATGCAGCATGGCTACATCCTCCACTCAGTACCAAATTAAAGCAGGTCTATTCAACAGACATTTAGCCTTTCTTCCCTTCGCTTCCTCCCAAAACCTCTGCTTTCAGGGTGTTAAATTCTTGCACCAATTCGCTGCGGGTTTTCGACTGCAAGAGATAACGATACACAAACCAACCGGTGTAGGCAATCCCCACCAGTTCAAACACAGGAGCCAACAGCGGCACATCGTTGATCGCCGACAACAACGCCAAGGTTAATTTCACCGTAATAATCCCAGCAATAATCAAGCCTACGGTGATCAAGGGTTGCTTGTAGTCCGAGAAAAATTTACCCAGGTAATCCGGTAACTTGGCCAAAAAGTCGGACACGGGTTCTAACCATTCTTGCCATTCTTGACCGCTAGCAGAGGCAGCCGCAGGAGAAATCGCACCAGATGATTCGGTGTTGATCTGGGCAGACTGGGGGGCTTTGGTTTCAGTTTCGGAAGATTGAATATTCGGTTCCATAGGTTGTTTCTCCTGATCGTCAAAAAAAATAAGGTGATTTTGATTGAGCGTGACACCTTCAACAGCAAACGGCGAACTCTTGCCCATCTTTATGACGCTCATCCAACGTAGCTCAAGACTAGACTTGGAAACGCCTGAGTTTTTTAGGATTCACACTCCCACAGAATACACAGAGAATGCCGTGATGCGGAACCTCATCTTAGGCGCGACGGCGCAGGTTGGCCACCGTGACCTTGGGATTTGATCCGTTTTTGATTCTGGGTTTGATTGGGCTAACGCGCAGGTATCATCACGACAATGGGCAGGATGAATGGGAGGTGGGAAAGCCTGAGATTCGGGCTGGATATCTCCAAAATACTAAGGTTTGCGCTAACGCTTAGGCAATGGTATCACAGACCTCGCGTGTTTGCCGCTGTTGCGTCCTTCGGGCATTTTGGATCGGAATCATGACAGTTTTAATGCTGTTTTTGTGGGGGAGAGGCGGGGCGATCGCGCTGAAATAGTCACCAATTCTATCGCGCTAAAATCCGGTCACTTCTCCACTTTGGTATTTCATCAAGCGGCCATAGTCGCCCATGGCGTAGCAGGTGGTGCGGAGACTGCCGAGGGCTTGTTGTTCGATACGGCGATCGCCCGTTTGCCGCGCCAAAATTAACCGTTCTTCATAATGTAAAATCGCGTTTTCGTAGTCGCCGAGGGCTTCGTAGGCAACGCCGAGGCTACTGAGGGACTGTTCGTGGGCGCGGGGGTCGGCTTGGTCTTGGGCAAGTTGGAGCCGCTGCTGACCGTAGGCGATCGCTTTTTCATAGTCCCCCACGGTGTAGGCGGTATTGCCCAAATTCCGCAGCACTTGCAGCACGATCCGATGCTCCTGTTTGGCGATCGCCAGTTGCAAGCGACGCTCGTAGTAGGTCATCGCTTCACCGTATTGCCCAAGGGAATAGCAGGCATTGCCCAGATTTTTGAGGATTTGCGCGATCGTCGTTTCATCCCCTAGGGCTTCGGCAAAGGTGAGGGCCTGTTTTTGGCAGGTAATCGCGTTGCGGTGATTGCCTTGGGCCTTGTGGGTCAAGCCTAAATTATTGAGCAGGGCCATCGCCCCGGTTCGATCCTTGAGGTTGAGGAAAATTTTTAAGCCCCGCTGCTGCACCTCCAAGGCGCGATCGTGACGGTCTTGGTGGCGATAGGTATTCCCTA
>CAZCWE010000050.1:12073-14782 GCA_964502285.1 uncultured Spirulina sp.
GGCTCAACACCTGTGCCATTAAGCGCGGCTCGTCTAGGCTCGACACAATCTCTAACCCTGTCTCGGCGGCCTCTTGGGCCGCGTCGTATTGGCCATCGCTGTAGTAGGTGAGTCCCAGGTAATATAACGCCTTCACCTGGCTACGCCACTGTTTGCGCTGGATAAACACATCAAGGGCCTGCTTCAACACCAAAATGGCGGACTCTAGTTCGCCTCGGTGCTGATGTTGAATACCTCGATCTAGCAGCTGCCCACCCACATCTGCCACCTTGCGATCGCGCAATACTGAATCATCGGTGACTCGTATTGTGGTCAGCGGTTCATCGCTGTAATTGGACTGCTCCGCCAAGCCATCCCCCTAAACCGAGTTGCCAAAGTATCTATCCTTTCCAGTGTATCGGCGATCGCAGTGACTTGGAACAGGCCACCGCAGTCTAGCCCGAACTTTGCAAAACATTACGAGGGGGATGCGGTTGCCGCGATCGCCGCCCATTCCGAATCCGGATCGCCTCAGCCGTGCGGGCTAAGGATGAAATGCGCTGGGGCGCAGTCGATCGTTCCGGGGGCGTGACCGGCGTTGAATTCATACAGGTCGAGAGATTGTCTTGGGGAGATACCGCCTCCATCGCCGCGAGAATCTCAGCAGCGGTTTGATACCGTTCCTGGGGTGTGGGGCGCAGCATTTGCGTCAGGATTTGATGAAAACTGCGGCTCACCTGCACCTTATCCTGCCAAAACAATTCCCCGGTGCGGGGGTTGCTCTTGAAATCGAGGGGGGCTTTGCCGGTCAAGAGGTAAAGGCAGGTGACCCCAAGGGCGTAGAGATCGCTAGAATAGACCGGCCGCAGGGAAAACTGCTCCGGGGGCGCAAACCCCACCGTCCCCACAAAATGGGTGGTGACCCCGTTCTGAATGCTGCTATCGGCAATTTCTGCGAGTTCAGCTTTCACCGCGCCAAAGTCAATCAGGACAATTTGCCGGTCTTGGGACAGGATGATGTTTTGGGGCTTAATGTCGCGGTGAATCACCCCCTGGCTGTGGACAAAATGGAGCAGTTTCGCCACTTCGCGCAGAATGCGACGCACGATCGCTTCGGGCTGGACTCCTTGCCGCCGCACCAGTCGGGCCAGGGTGGCGCCTTTGATGTATTCCTGAACGAGATAAAACTCATCTTCGAGGACGAAGTAGTCCAAGAGCATCGGGATTTGGGAATGACTCCCTAGGGTGGCGAGGATTTTGGCTTCGCGTTTGAAGCGGTGGCGGGCGGTCTCCAGGGCGCGGAGTTCGCTGACGCGGGGGCACAGTTGTTTAATCACACAAAAGGGTTTGCCCGGCAGCATCATGTCACGAGCCAAAAAGGTTACACCAAACCCGCCCCGGCCGAGCATCCGCAGCACAAGGTAGCGATCGCGAAAACGCTCATCCGTGCCACACAGCCGCCCCAGGGTCGTGTTTTCAAACACATCGTTATGGAATTCAGACAAATTAGTCGGTTGAAACGGCATGGTGAATGATTGGTGAGTGAGGACTGACGTAGATGATTCTGACAACCTGTTTTGAGTAACCCCTGAAGTCCTCAAAACTGCACCCTTGACTCATTATCTAACGTGTTATCCCGGATTATTCTGTGAGGAATTAACGTCATCCGTGTGATTTTAGGCATCACCTCACAGTTTAAAAGCTACACCTGATGACCGTTGGGTTCCTGATTGGACGAAACTGGCTCGTCTCCTCTGTCCACGAGAAGAATAGATTCTGATACTGGGGGGACAAGATCTAGATACTATTAGTATTGACCGAAAGCAACGTTAAATGACAAGTCTATGACTATGAATCTTAAACTCCGCACCGCCTTTGAGCACCATGCCGCCCTAAAGGTAATCAGTGGTTTGCATAATTTCGAGCCTGCCTCGGTAGCCGCAACGGTAAAGGCAGCAACGGCAGGCGGGGCAACGTTTGTGGATATTGCCGCTGATCCGGATTTGGTGCGGTTGGCGCGACAATTAACCCCCTTGCCGATCTGTGTGTCGGCGGTGGAGCCGGAAAAATTCGTGACGGCGATCGCAGCGGGCGCAGATTTGATTGAGATTGGGAATTTTGACAGTTTCTATGCCCAAGGTCGTCGCTTTGAGGCCCCGGAAGTCCTCGCACTGACGGAAAAAACGCGGGCCCTGTTGCCAGATGTGACCCTGTCGGTGACGGTTCCCCACATTTTAGAACTTGACCAACAGGTGGAACTGGCCGAAGCCTTAGTCGCCGCCGGGGCTGACATTATCCAAACCGAAGGCGGTACGAGCAGTGTACCCCAACACGGCGGGACGTTGGGTTTGATCGAAAAAGCTGCGCCCACCTTGGCGGCGGCGACGGTGATTAGTCGGGCGGTGTCCGTGCCGGTGCTCTGTGCGTCGGGCTTGTCTGATGTGACGGCGCCGCTGGCGATCGCCACAGGAGCGGCCGGTGTTGGTGTCGGGTCTGCCATTAATCAATTGAACAACGAAGTGGCGATGGTGGCAGCGGTGCGTCGTTTCGTGGAGGCGATCGCCACCGTAGAACACCGCACCCCCGTGCGCTAACGCCCCAGAGCGAGCCGATGCAGACCAGTAGGGTCTGCATCTGGTTCCGGCTCCGATCAGGTCAGTTGCGCCATCAATTCATCATCCAGTTCAAAATTGGCCGTCACAGTTTGCACATCATCCAGGGCTTCGAGCG
>CAZCWE010000051.1:0-14676 GCA_964502285.1 uncultured Spirulina sp.
ATTTCCAAGCCGACGACTTCTATATCGGCGTGCAAACCAAACGCGGCTGCCCCCATAACTGCTGCTACTGCGTCTACACCGTCGTCGAAGGCAAACAAGTCCGGATCAATCCCGCTGATGAAGTAGTGGCCGAAATGAGCCAACTCTATCAACGCGGTATCCGTAACTTCTGGTTCACCGATGCCCAATTCATCCCCGCCCGCCGCTACATCAACGATGCGGTGGAACTGCTCCAAAAAATCGTCGCCTCCGGCATGACCGATATCCATTGGGCAGCCTACATCCGCGCCGATAACCTGACGCCGGAACTCTGCGACCTGATGGTACAAACCGGGATGAACTATTTTGAGATCGGCATCACCAGCGGCTCTCAGGAACTGGTGCGAAAAATGCGCATGGGCTACAACCTCCGCACGGTGTTGCAAAACTGCCGCGACCTCAAAGCCGCCGGATTCCAGGATATGGTTTCGGTGAACTACTCGTTCAACGTCATTGATGAAACCTTTGACACGATTCGCCAAACGATCGCTTACCATCGCGAACTCGAAGCTATCTTCGGAGCCGACAAAGTCGAACCCGCGATCTTCTTCATTGGCCTCCAACCCCATACCCACCTCGAAGGCTACGCTCTCAACCAAGGCATTATCAAACGCGATTATGACCCGATGAGCATGATGCCCTGGACGGCGCGGAAACTCCTGTGGAATCCGGAACCCCTTGGCTCCTTCTTTGGTGAAGTGTGCCTCCAAGCCTGGCAACAAAACCCCAATGATTTTGGCCGCGAGGTGATGGCAATTCTGGAACAACGCTTAGGGCGAAGTGAGTTGGAAGAGGCCCTTTCGGCTCCAATGACGGAGAGTGATGGCTCAATTCGCAAAGAGTTGGTGGCACTGACGTAACACGTTATCCCTCTCCACTGTCCCGTCGGGGTTTGGTCACCAAACCCCTACTTGAGTTTGTAATATCGAACTGCGGGGTAGTCGGTGGTTTCGAGGCGATCGGGATACAGTTCGCGGAGAAAGCTCTCGACGATGGGAAACCGTCCGATCAGGAATTGCTGGATGTCGTATTTTTCGACCAGGTCGCGGAGTTGTTCGGCGGTGAAGTCTTGGGCGGCGATGCGTTTGCGGGAGAGGGTGGCGATTTCCGGGGGGATGTTGCGGTGGGTGTAGAGGCTGTAGATCGGGATGTCGGTGAAGAACCAGGCAGCGGGGGCGGGTTGTTCGGTTTGGAGTTGCGCGATCGCCCCTCGATACTCTTCCCCCCGCTGCACCAGGTCTTGATTGTTCAGGTGTAAGAGGGTCAGTTTCACCGGCAACGCGAGGAGGACGAAAGCGATCGCCCCCCAGGGCAACAAACCGCGCCAGCCTCGACTGTGTAACGGTTGGACTCGGTGGCGGATCTGCGACCAACAGACCTGCAAGCCCAGGGTGGCGAGCCAAACGAGGGGCAACGCGATTAACAGGGCGTGATGATACCAAATCGGTTTGTGGTTAATTAAAAACACCGTCACCCAGAGCAACCACAACAGCGGCAGGGTGTTGAGGTGACCGGGGTGGCGGCGCGATCGCCCCAGTTGCGCCATCCCGCCAAACAGGGCCAGCCCCACATTATCCAACTCCTGCCCATAAAACAGGCACACATCCCACAGGCTATGTTCCTGGACAAAGGCGCGTTTTAAGTCCCCTTGGACATGAAACAGAAACGTATCATCTAAAGACATGCCCCACAGCCATTCCAACCCCAAAAACGTCAAGCCAAGACTGCCGCCCCAGAGCAAAAATCGTCCCCAGCGGTGTTGATCTCGCCACGCCTGCCAGGATAATTCAGCCCCGCCACCCCAGAGAGACAGCCCCCACAACGGCAAGAGCAAAATTGTGAACATTTTGTATTGCAAGGATAAACCGGCCGTGATGCCAGAGCACACCACCCACCCCCAACGCCGCGATTCGTGATGGCGGATGATGCCGTATAGCGACACCATTAAACAGGCCAGGGCGGGCATCCCGATCATCACCGACACACTCAACCGCAGAAAATTTGCCGTCATGATTAACAGACCTGTCCCCAGCAGGGCGAAGCGATCGCCCACTGCCCGCCGCAACACCTGGGCAAAGGCCCACACCAACACCATCGAAAACCCCAGAATGAGCGATCGCCCCGCCCCAATCGAATCCCCCCAAACCCGGAGCCACGCCGCCAACGTCACCGTCAACAACGGCGGTTGATCGCTCCAAATTGCGCTCAGAGGATAACCCTGGTTATACAGGAGGGCTTTGGCGATTTCTTGGCCTTCATCAAAATCGAACTGAAACACCGTCGCCATCGGCATCAGGAGCAGCGCGATCGCGCCAAACCCCAGCGGCACAGCCAGATGAAACACCCAAGGGGGCAATGGCTTCACAGTTCGAGCATCCGGAGACAGAACAGCAGGGTTCACAGGCAGATTCCTTCGGTGGGGTAAAATTTCACATCTCAACACGATATCAAGCCATGGACAGGCCTAGAATGCAAAGCATTGTGTCAAAATCATCACGTTACCCTTTCCGTGCCCATGACTTCAGAAATTCCAACCCTTGCCAGCCTTGACTATATGCCCTACCTGGAAGGGGGCGAAATTGCCAACGAATGGCAGCAAAAAATTGGTGTCTACGCCATTTTTGATGCGGATAATGTCTTGCAACTGGTGGATTATTCCCGCGATATTTACCTCAGTCTCCGGCAGCATCTTGTTCGCTGCCCGGAGCAATGCCACTGGCTCAAAGGCTTTATGATCAGTCGTCCCAGCCGCACGATCCTAGAAGATATTCGCCAAGCCTGGATCACGGAAAATGGGACAACGCCGCCGGGAAATGATCACGACGCAGCACGCTGGCATGATCCCATTGATGCCAAGGTCACCATGACCGCCGAAGAACAGGAACGCTTCACCAAACAGGAAGAACGCGACCAGATCAAACTGCTCAAAAATGTGGCGCGGCGTTTGGAGGCGGATATTCTCAAGCAATTGGAACAGCGGGGGGTGACGATGGAAATTCGCTTCAATCCAAAGTTAAAAGAACAGGGGTTACTCGATGTGAAATAAGGGACCGCGGCGGTGGGGGCGTGATTTACATCACAGAGTTGAGGGAGCGCGATCGCGCCTGCCCTGTTACCGCCATCAACCCCAAGGGTATCCAGATTCACAATGGGGGGTGTGACCCTATCACCGCAGATCTCTCGCCAAACCGGGATACTAGTAATTGTAGAGAGACACCCCCACCGACCCATGCCCCAACTCCAACTCCTCCCCGGCTCCATCTCCGCCATCCTCGCTGACACGGCTGCAACCAAAACCCTCACAGAAGGCGATCGCTACGGTCTCCTCGCTGCCATCCTCGACGAAACCATTGAAGACGACGAACGCCGAGCCGTTGACCGCATCCTTCGCTCCGTTCACCGGGGGCGCGTGAGCATCGCTTAATTCTTCTGTTCTCTCTCTACAATTCACGTTCCAACAAACCCAGCCGCAACGCTGGGTTTTTCCTTGGGTGCGAGTCAAGGTTGATAACCCTGTGGGGTGATTCAATGCGAAAATTGGCCTCGTAGTATGGTGAGGCTACTTCAACGGAGGGGTATTGTATGAAACCTGTGCTCAAGCAAGGAAAACTAAAAACGTGGAAGGATGATCGAGGATTCGGGTTCATTAAGCCCGATAATGGCGGGAAAGAGGTTTTTTTGCATATTAGTGTGCTGAAAAGAGCCAGCCGCCGCCCCAAGCTTGGCGATACGATCCTTTATGAGCCCGTGACTGAAGTAGATGGCAAGGTACGGGCTGCCAGAGCCTCGATTCAAGGGGTTGCCTCGCCATCGTTGCCAACGCAGCGAAACAATAGCAAACGTGTGGGTGTTGGCATAGCGATGGGTGTGGGGATTTTAGCTGCGCTTGCGTTGATGGTGGTGCAGTTTAATCGTGGCCGTTCTCTCCCCCCTGTCTCATCAATGCCGCAATCAGCACCGGTTTCACAAGCAGAACCTATGCCACAGCCGGATTGTGTGATTAAAGGCAATATTTCAATCAATACCGGAAAACGTTGGTATCACCTCCCAGGGATGGAAGATTACGAGACTACCGTTATTGATCCCGTTCAGGGAGAGCGATGGTTTTGTTCAGAATCAGAAGCGATCGCGAATGGTTGGCAGAAAGCACCCAATTAGCCCTCAGTTAGCGCACCCTGAGCGGAGTCGAAGGGTAAGCCTTCCGTAGGAATTAGGGTAAGCAGCCGGGCTATCTCCTGCGGAGACGCGACGCGAACGACGACCCTCAGCCCTCAGTTAGCGGACGGTTTGCCAGATGAGGCTGAGGAGGGAAGTTATAATCTAAAGATGCACACACATTTCTAAGCCTTATGAGCGAAAGCCTGACATTAGAAATCAGTGAACCCGTGTTTGCCGCAATTCAGCAACAAGCACAAGCGATCGGGGTCTCTCCGGCACAGTTAGCTGCAACCTTATTGGAGCGACAGTTTCCCCAGGCTTTCAAGATCCGCTTCGATGAGGCTGAGAAAAACGCAGCACGGACAAACTTTGAGCGTCATTTCGGGACGCTAGGGCTAGAAAACTCGACAGACTTTAACAACGAAAGCATTGATGCAGATCTAGAAAGAGAGTACATCGGTACTCATGAAGGAGACTAATGCTCCTCGATACTTCAGGGCTGCTCTGTTTGCATTTCTCCACCGAGCCCCTGCATACCCAGGCTTGTCTTGCCTATCAAAACGCAACCCTGCGATTAACTCACAATTACGTTATTGCGGAATATGTCGCCCTTGCCAATGCCCGACGCTTTCCCCGTAGATCGGTGCTTGATTTTGTTATTGATCTGTTAGGCAACTCGGATATCGAAACGATGTGGGTTGATGAATCAATGCACCGAGCCGCTGTTGAACTACTAACCCTACGACAGGATAAAACGTATTCACTCTGCGATGCGGTCAGTTTTGTTGTGATGCATCAACGGGGAGTTTCTGAGGCATTGACCACCGATCGCCACTTTGAGCAGGAAGGATTCGTGAGGTTGTTAACGCCATAGCGTTCATGGGTAAACCGGGCGTTGATGAATTAGCGGACGGTTTGCCAAATCAGGCTGAGGGCGGTGACTTGGGCGAGGGGTTCGGGTTGGGTAGCGATCGCAGTCAAGGCTGTTTCGCAGGTGTCGTTAGAAACGCGGCTACAGGCGGCGCTGAGAAGGGATTCTAGGTCGGTGCGGGTTTGGTTGGGGCTGTACCATTGATTGCTCCAGACGGCACGGCTGCCGTTGGGATAGTTCCAGGTCGAGCCGAAGCTGGCGGGTTGGCCGTTGGGATAGTACCACTGTTGGCCAAATTTGGCCTGTTGACCGTTGGGATAGTACCAGATGGAGCCCTGCTGGACGAGTTGGCCGTTGGCGTAGCGCCAGAAGCCGCGCCGGGTTTGGGTGGATAAAAAGCAGGCCACTTGGCGCTCCCCGTTGACGGCATTGGTGAGGGAGCTGCGACCTTCGGCGGCTTGGGCGAGTTGGGCGATGGTGCTGAGTTCGATGCAGTCATCGGAGAGGCGATCGCGCCGTTCCCGCCGATAGACGCGCCCTCGATACCCACAGGCTTCATATTCCAAGCGGGCGAGTTCGTGGCTGTCGCGGCCGATGAGAATGGCGATCGCGCGAATTTCCCGAATTCGTTGACAGTCCGAGGTCGCTTGCGCCGGAGGCGTGCCCATCCATCCCAGGGTCAACAGTCCCAGCCCCATACCCCCCAAAACTCGTCTGATCATCATGATTTTTCCCTGGATTGATTCCCACTGTAGACGTGCAGGGCGGCGATTTTTCTCCCGTTACCAGTAGGGACGACCTTTCATAAACACACCGAGCAGAATCATAATCAAGGCCGGTTGAGACAATTGGGTGATTTGAAAAATGGGGAGGGGTAGCAGACTTTTCAGCCACAACGCCACCACTAAACAGAGCACCAACGCCCAGAGCGTCCCGGAGTTGAGGTAGAG
This sequence comes from uncultured Spirulina sp., assembly GCA_964502285.1. GTDB lineage: Bacteria > Cyanobacteriota > Cyanobacteriia > Cyanobacteriales > Spirulinaceae > Spirulina. Next base: position 6,019 of record CAZCWE010000051.1, read on the forward strand.
GGGTTGTCGCCACCGTTCACTGAAATAGACCCCCAATACACCAATGCCAAACACCGCGAGGAAGGGGACGAGGAACCCCAGGGGCGGATTTAATAACGCCATGAAAAAGCCGTTAATGACGGTGTTTTGCAGGCTGATCAACCCAGCAATAAACCACTCGATCGCAATCACCGCCAAGAGGGTCACACCGGCTATCTTCGCGAGTTCGAGCCAGGGTTGATTGGTAAAGCCGCGCCAAGGATTCGTCATGATGGGTTCAAGATAGGGGTTTGAGTTGATTTTGGCACATCGTCAATCCAGCCGAGATCTTTCAAACGGTGGATCAGGTTGGAAATGGTGACGCCCATTTCGTCGGCAAATTGGTAGAGCGATCGCCACTCTTGCAAGTCTTTTTGGTGCGATCGCGCCTCCATCACAAAACGCGGCATCAACAGACAGGTGGCGAAATATTGCGCCTGCCATTCAATGCCCTCAGCCTCGGTTTCGGTGCGACAGAGGAAGGGGGACGGGTTGAGGCGGATACCGCGTTGGGCCAAGCGTTCAGCGCGGGCGATCGCCTCTTGATCCAAATGCAGCACCCAATGGCCAATCTCGTGGGCTAGGGTCGATTCCCCCATACCCCCCTGCAACGACGGCAGCACCTCATTCATCTCAATCAACCGCTCTAGGGGCAAAATTCGCGCCGCAATCAACCCCAGCCCATCATCAGGAATCACATCCCACACCACATCCAGCCCCAAAAATTCCGCCACCACACTGCTATCGAGGGGGAAATCCTGCACCGTCAACCCCATCGCCGTCAAAACATCTAGGGCGCGGCATTCAATGTCGTGCTTAGACCAAAAGCGAAAGGAACGAATCATCGGGCGTGTTTAAGACTCCAACTCTTCAGCATCTTGGAACAGTTGACGGGCAAATTCGGGGTTGCTGCGAATGCGGCGGAACAGCATCGGCATGTCTTTGTAATGCTTGCTGAGGAGGTCTTCCTGTTTTTGGGGAACACGCCCAGCCAGGAAGATCAACTCTTCCGGGTCAAGGTCGAGTTTTTGGGCGAGGCTGCGAATTACGTCTTCTTTGGGGGCATATTCGGCGCGATTGTTTTCGAGCTTCGAGAGGTAGGTAAAGTCGATTTTGATCAAGGTGGCGAGTTCCCGCTGGCTGTAGCCTTTAATCTTGCGGGTTTGGCGAATGAGGTGACCAAATTTCTTGTTTATCATGAGCGGTTGGGGACAGGCGGGGTGATCGTCTCCAGTATAAAATTTCTTGACGTAATCTTCAACTCACGGCTACAATAAAAGTAAGTTGATTTAAAATTCAATCTATGAGCTTCGCACCTCCCACTGACAAAACTCTGATTTTGCAAGCGTTTCAGGCGCTGCGTCAGGCAAAAAAGCAGTCCCCCTCTTTCCTGGCGACGAAAGAAGAGGAAGCCGAAAAAGCCAACAATCAAGCCCTGTTGACCCAGGCGGCAACCTACACCACCGATGCGATCGTCAACGGGACGGCAACCCTGCAACTGGAGTTTGGTGAATCGATGACGGCCTTGGCGGATCGCCTGGGGTCGGAAGCGGCTAAACTGGCGACGATTCAAACAGCGATCGCAGTAGCCACCACCCAGCAGGCCGATCTCCAAAATGTGCAACTGGTGGCTGATGCGCTGTATCTCCTCCGTCAAGGACATCAATCCCAACTGACGCAACTGGTCACCCGCAGCCAAGACCAGCAAGACCAACTCCAGACCGAACAGGTCCAAGCGCGTAAGGGGTGGCAACGCGAACAGGCCGAGTTTGATCAACAGCAGCAGGAGCAGCAGGCTCGCCTTGAGGCTGAACGGAGCCAAGCCGAGGCGGACTATGCCTATGAGTTGGAGCGCGATCGCACCATTGCCCAAGATGCCTTTAACGAACGTCAACGGCAACAAGAGCGCGATCTTGCCAGCCAAGACACCGCCAAGGGTAAAGATTGGGCTGCACGGGAGGCCGCTTTAGCGGCCAATGCGGATCAATTCGCCACCCAACAAGCGGAAATCGCCGGGTATGAAGAACGCTTAAAAACCGCCTATCAAGAGGCCAAAGCTGAGGCGATCAAAGACGCAGAGCGCAAAGCAAAAGTACAGGCGGATTTGATCGAAAAAGAATGGACGGCAGAGCACCAAGGGTATGAGTTACAAGTGGCCGCATTAGACGCGACGATCGCCCGCCAAAATGACCAAATCACGGATTTAATCAACCAACTCCAAACCATTAGCCAACAGGCCCAAAACTTGGCAACGCAGGCGTTTCATTAATCTCACTGGTTCTTCCGTTAGCGCGAGTTGATCGGGTGCGATCGCATCAAGCTTGCGGAAAAGTTGACCCAAAAATCATAGCGACTTTTTCATAATTTCCCACCTCCTTCATTGTTCACTGTTCTAGAGGATGACCCATGGCTCGATCCGTTAATGGCAAAAACACAAAAGCTGAAATTTTGGCGGCGTTTAAGGAATTGCAACAGGAAAAGGCAGCACTAGCGGCAGAGTTGAAGCAGGCGCAACAGGCGGCGGCAAAGGCTCCGACGGCTCCGCCTGTGGTGACCAGTTCACCTAAAACTGAGACACCGAGTGCAACGGGGAAAAATCCCCCCGCGACGATTGAAAAAACCATTGCACAGTTGCAAGCGGTGCAGGTGGGGTTTAGTCGTGCGGTGAGTCATTTGTCGGAACAATTGCTTACGGAGGCGAATCAGTTGGCGACGTTGCAGGAGGAGATTGCCGAGCGGCGATCGCAACTGGCCACCTTGCACGATTTAACGGAGGTGGACGACACGACGCTGGATACTTTGCTTGCCACCTATGACGAACAGGAAAAAACCCTGGGGGCGGAATTGCGCGATCGCACCGAAACCCTAGAGCAGGAATTTATGGCTCTGGCGCAGGCATGGCAAAAGGAGCAAGAGGAGCACGCCCGACAGCTCAAAGACCGCAACGAAACGGCCCGCAAAAGCCGCGATCGCGACAGCCAAGAATATCGCTACGCGCTCCAACTCGAACGCACTTTAGACACGGAAACCTATCAACAAACGTGCCAGGCGCAGGAGCTGGCCCTCGCCGAAGCCCTCCAAGCCCAGCAAAAAATCTGGGAGGAACGGGAGAGCGCGATCGCCGACCAGGAAAAAGCCCACGCCGAAGCCAAAGCCAAAGTTGAAGCCTTCCCCGACGAACTGGAGAAAAATAAGAAAAACGGCACAGATAACGGGCGGAATATCGGCACATACAACGCGAAAGTGCGGGCGGATTTGCGTCAAAAAGAAATCGAAGGGGAACGGCGCAACTATACCCTGCGGATCGGAGCGTTGGAGTCTACGATTCACACCCAAACCCAGCGCATTCAAGCCCTCACCGCCCAAGTGACAGCGGCCCAGAAACAGGTGCAAGACCTGGCCGTGAAGGCGATCGAAGGGGCATCGAATCGCAACGAGTTAGAGAATATGAAGGCGATCGCCCTCGAACAGGCGAAAAACCAGCCCAAAGGCGGCCGTTAAGCCCTCATCCCCAGCCCTTCTCCCGTTGCTAATCCGTAGAAGCTCCCGTGAGATCAGGCTTCGACCTAGACCCGGTGAGGCTTTACAGATTTTTTTCCAAAAAGGCTTTGGCCTCGGTGGCAGGGAGAGGGCGGGCGAAATAATAGCCTTGGCCGAAGTCACAGCCCCAGCGTTTGAGATAGGCCACCTGCATCGGCGCGTCGATCCCTTCGGCGACCACATCCATACCGAGGATGTGGGCGAGGTTGATGATGGCTTGGACGATTTCGGAGTCTTCGCCGTCGGCTTTGATCCGCATCACGAAGGAGCGGTCAATTTTGAGGGTGTTGACGGGGAATTGATCGAGATAACTCAAAGACGAGTAGCCCGTGCCGAAGTCATCAATACCGAGGAGAATGTCCCGCGATCGCAGCTTCATCAGCACCTCTTTGGCCTCCGTGGCATTGTCCATCAGCATACTTTCGGTAATTTCGAGCTTGAGGTGGCGACTCGCAAGCCCGGTTTTGTTGAGAATGTAGTCAATCATGTCTACGAGGTCGAGTTCTCCCATCTGCCGCCCGGACAGGTTGACATTCATCACCAGATTTTTGGCGAGGGGATAGGTGCGCTGCCATTGGGCGAGTTGGTCCGTGGCGGCTTGGAGCATCCACCAGCCCATGGGAATAATCAGCCCCGTTTCTTCGGCGATGGGGATGAAGTGGATCGGGGATACCAGGCCTTTATCGGGATGTTGCCAACGAATGAGGGCTTCAAAACCGCTAATTTTCCCGGAACGTAGGTTCATGATCGGTTGGTAGTACGCCACAAATTCTTGACGTTCGACGGCGCGGCGGAGGTCGGTTTCCAATTCCAAGCGGGCGAGGGCGCGTTGGTGCATGGCGGTGTGGAAGACGGCGTAGCGGCCTTTACCGAGGGCTTTGGCGCGATACATGGCGGTGTCGGCATCCCGCAGCAGGTCTTCGGGATAGTGGTAGTGGATGCTGTCTTTGGGGGTGTCGGGTAGTTGGCTGAAGGCGATGCCGATGCTGGTTTCGGCGAAAACGTCATAGCCTTGGATGTGGAAGGAGGTGCGCAGGGCGGAGTGGATGCGATCGGCAATGGTGAGGGCTTCTTGGCGATCGCTGATTTCTTCGAGCAAGATCGTGAATTCATCGCCGCCGAGGCGGGCCAGGGTGTCACTGGGCCGTAGGTAGTCTTCTAAACGGCGGGCGATCGCAATCAGCAGATCATCCCCCACCGTATGCCCCAAACTATCGTTCACCACCTTGAACGAATCAATATCGAGGAAGAGCACCGCAAACAGATATCCCCCGCGCCGTCGCGCCCGCCGAATCGTATGCCAAAGCCGATCCATAAACAGAGCCCGGTTCGGCAGTTCCGTCAGGGAATCATAGAACGCATTGCGCCGCAGTTGCGCTTCCGCCATGCGCCGCTCGGTAATGTCGCTACTAATGCCATCAATCCGCATCGGTTGCTCGCTTTCGTCGTACACCAGCCGACTGCGGCAGAGGAGCCAGCGCAGTTCTCCATTGGGGCGCACAATCCGATATTCACATTCCCCCACATCCGTGGACTTGAGTAGATGGAGGTGCTGGGTAAAACGGGTTTGATCTTCGCTGTGGATCAGACTCAGCCAGAGGCGCGGCGTGGAAAAGAGTTCCGGGAGCGATCGCCCAAACACCACCGCCGCCGCTGGGTTGAAATAAATCGGGGCAAAGGAGCGGGGGTCTGCCGACCAGACCACATCTTCGATCGACCCCAGAATCCCCTCAAGGCGTTTTTCACTGGCGACCAAGGCCTCTTCAGCCCATTTGCGATCGCTAATATCCACCACCTGCCCCACCTCATGGCTCGGTTGCCCGTCATCGTCATAGACCATCACCACCCGCACCAGCGTATGAACCACCATATTCTGCTGCGAGATAAATCGCTTTTCAATCTGAAACTGGTCAATTTCCCCCAGCAGCAGTTTTTGGTTAATCGCCAGATCCGCTGCGTGATCATCGGGGTGAGTCAGTTCGCTCAAATGGAGTTGCTGTAACTGTTCAGCCGTGTAGCCCAGCACCGCACAGAGTGCCGGATTCACCTGTTGGAACTGGCCATCCATACCACAGAGGAAAATCCCAATCGGCGCGAGTTCAAACAACAGCCGAAACTGTTCTTCACTTTGGCGCAGGGCGATTTCTGCTTGGTATTGTTCGGTGATATCGGTGATCGACAACACCGCCGCCGTAATGTTGCCCTGGGCATCACACAATGGCGCACCATTGATCGAGAGATATTGGCGATCGCCCGCCTCCGTCACCACCGTATGATGCCGATCAAACACCAGATGCCCCTCCGTCAAAATCGGCGTTACGGGCAGGGCATAGCGTTCAATAATCAAGCGGTTACTGGGGTGAGCGTGGGGATCAACACCGTGCTCATCCGGGGTCAAATCCGCCGCAATTTCCGAGGTGGAAGCCAACCCCAAAATCGCCTCCGCCCGTTCATTGGCAAAGGTTAATTGTCCCTCCCGATTGATCACAATCACCGCCGCAATACTCGTTTGGAGAATGCCATTGAGCAAATCCCGTTCATTCCGCAGCGTTTCTTCAAACTGTTTGCGCTCGGTAATATCCGTTTGAACTTCAATGAAATGGGTGAGGGCATGGTGTTGATCATGAACCGGCGCTAGGTTCAATTCCATCCAAAACGGCGTACCATCTTTGCGATAGTAGCGGAGTGTGCCATGGAAGCTATGGCCCTGGAACCGGGCCAGGTTAATCGCTTGGAGGGTTTTAGGTGTCGTGCCACTGCCGTAAAGGATGCTGACACTTTGACCCACAACCTCATCGGCTTGATAGCCGGTGATCTGCTCAAAGCCACTGTTGACGTAGAGAATGGGCTGGTTCGGCGCGATCGCATCACTAATCACGATGCTGTTTTGGCTCGAATCAATCGCCCGCTTCATCAGGTTTAATTGTTCCGCCTGGCGATCGCGCTTAATCGCCGTCGTCAAAATATGGCTCACCGCCTGGAGAAACTGAGCATCATCCTCATCAAACTCCCGGAAGCGATCCGTATAAATCCCCAACACCCCATAGGGCGACCCTTCCCCATCAATCACCACCGACACACTACTAATCACCCGATGATTATGGAGCAGCGGCGCCCCCCGAAACCGCGACTCCACCCGCAAATCCTTAACAATCACCGGTTCACCCCGCTCCAGGGTATAGCCCGATTGCGATGTTGCCGAGGCCGACACCGTTAACTGACCAATGAGATTTTTTTTCCACCCGACCCCCGTTTGCAACAGCAAGGCATGGCCATTACTCAGGTATTCAAAAATGGCGCAATATTTAACCCGCAACGTCCGCGACACCAGACGCACGGTCTCCTGCATCAAGGCCGCCAAATTCGGGGCAGTGAGTCCGAGTTGACCGAGTTCTGCCAAGGTGGACTGTTGGCGGAGGCGGAGTTTGAGTTGGATTTCGCTGCGGTATTGGAGGGTAATGTCTTCGGTGAGCACCATCACCCAATTGGGGGGAATGAAGAGATAGCGGAGTTGGAGATGGATATCAAGATCGGGAAAATGGAACGATCGCGTCGTCGGGGTTTTCGTCAGCAAGCATTCCGCTAAATCCTGATGGGAGAAAAGATAATCCGAGAGGATATCCGTCGCCCGCTTGCCCATATTGTTGAGCACCTCCCCGTCGGTGAACGCGATCGCCGCCTCATTACACCCCACAAACAGAAAATCATCCCCCGTGTAGCGCCAGGTACAGACCGGAATCGGGAGCTTCTCATATTGGCGGCGAAACTGAATCTCCCGCTCCTGCACTTCCTGGAGCAACGCCGCATAGGCCGCCACTTCGTCCGTGAGGGCCGTGCGGAGATCCTGCGATTCCTGTTGGAGGGTTTGGATGGATTGATCGTGAAGGTGCTGCTTCTTTTGGAGTTCAGTCCACTGTTGCCACCAACGCCAAGCGATCGCCCCGAGTCCCAGCCAACAGATCGCCCCCAGGCTCACCACCCCCCGGAACAGCAGCGGCATCGGCTCTCGCCACACCAGCCCACACCCCACCAGCACCAAGCCTCCACCCAGTAGCCACAGCCCCCACCCGCCCCGAATCAAGAGCGGATAAGAGTCAGACACTGGCAAATTCGCAGGGGTGAGAGTGGGATGTGAAAGTGGTTGTGAGGATGATTGTTGTTTCATTGTGCGCATCCCAGGGGCAGTCCACAAACGAAGAACAATAAATTTGTCTTTTTTTGAGACACTGTAGCTATTTACATCTAGTGCTTCTCGCGGTACTGCCTACTTTGAATTGTAAGCAAAACGTCCTGCCCGTATAGAGTGAATCCTGCCTTTGTTGAAATGCTGCGTGTTGTGCTGCGGTCTTGTCACTCGATTACAGTGTTATGGGGGTCTCGTGTTTTGACTGCGATCGCACCACCCACCCTACCTGTTTTTGATTCCCCATAAGTATTATCTTCCAGTGTCCTACACTCCCCACCTCCATGCCATTAAATTAAATTAACGAATATCCTTTTGACAGATAGCCCATGGTTTTTCGACGGACTGTTCGCAACGCCCATCGCACCCTTGCCCCGATCATTCTAATTCCCTTCCTGATTACCGCCATCAGCGGTGTTTGCTACCGACTCGGCAAAAGTTGGTTTGGCCTATCCCGTGACCAAGTGCATTTCTTGATGGTGATTCACGAAGGCGAATATCTGGGCGACGTTTTAGAACCCATTTATGTGCTGCTCAATGGTCTGGGTCTATTATTCATGATTGGCACGGGCATCGTGATGCTGTGGTCAAGCATCAAGCCCAAACCCAAACAAACCCTCACCACCGACTCCGAAACCAGTGAATCATGACCTCCTCTTCGCCCCATCTAGCCGTGATCCTGCGACTTAGGGCATCAAAACTTAATTTTTGAATTCCTGAGGGCTGAGACTTCGGCTTCACTCAGTCCAAGGGGTCGTCGTTCGCGCAGCGTCTCCAAAGGAGATATAGCAGTGGACAAGTTTGTTAGGACATTTAATCAGCGCACCCTGAGGGTCGTCGTTGGCGAAGCCTCCCGGAGGGATAGGGTAAGCGGCCGGGCTATCTCCTGCGGAGACGCTACGCGAACGACGACCCTC
>CAZCWE010000052.1:0-7081 GCA_964502285.1 uncultured Spirulina sp.
CGTCATCCTCGGCGGCTGGGGGGGCGAGGAGGTTACCGAGGACGGTGAACAGACGGTTCAGATTTTCCACGTTGTTTTGAATGAGACGGCTACCGGTGGCCACTTGGTCGAGATGAAATTGCCGCAGGTCGTGATAGTCCTGGTCGGTGAGGAAGCGATCGCCCACCTGATTTTCAATATCCCCCTGGACTAGATCAATTCGGGTGTGGAGGCGATCGCCCGACAACCCAGGCGCTGATCCATGCCCTAATGCCTCTGCACTACCGATCGTCGGGATCACTTCTGTGGTGATGTTTAACTCCACTGCTTGGCCCATGGCCATCACAAACGCCTCTTGGAGTCGCCCGGCCTTGAGCACCTGCTGAAAGGTTTCCCGCCCCGGCTGTTCTGATTCGACCATGTTCCGTCCTCTGCTTGAACTGTCGATCATGCCCCAACGGGATAATTATTGAGACGGTAAGGAGGGATTGCGGGTATTCTTGGGCAACCGTTCCACCGTCCGCGCTAACAGGACAAACATCTGCTGCAAACTTTCCAGATTTTGCTTAATGATGTCGCGCCCTTCCTGGACTTGCTGGAGATGAAAGTCACGCAGTTCGGTATAGGGGCCACTGCCGATAAATTGGCTGCCCACTTCATTATTGATATCCCCGTCCACCAAGTTAATCCGCGTCCGCATTCTTGCGCCGGGAGAGGGTTCACCCACCACAACATTGTCATCGGTGGAGACCCAGGTGGTGATTTCGAGTTCAATGGCTTCACCGAGGGCAAGGGTCAGCGCATCGACGACTTTTCCTTCTTTGAGATACTGACGAAATTCATCACTGGCTGCCATGTAGAGTTTCCCCAACGAGTCACGCCTAAAACTATAGCACGGCGGTTTTTGGGGGGATCGCTCAGGGCATTAAGTTTCCTTGCGGAGGGTGGCGAGGGCAAGCAGACGGGGCGCGATCGCACCCTCGATCGGCATCACTGACAGCCGATTCCCCCGCCGCACCAAGACTAATTCTTCAGGGGTGAAGGTGGCTTTTAAGGTATCAAGGGGAACAAGCTCCGCAAAAGCCGCCACAAACCCCAGTTTGACGGTATACCAGCGGGGTTTTTCGGGGGTGGCTTTGGGGTCGTAATAGGGGCTAGCGGGGTCGAACTGAGTGGGATCAACCACATTCGCGGCGACCACTTCGGCGAGACCCGCGAGGCCGGGGGGCTTGGCATTGGAATGATAGACAAAAACGCGATCGCCCACCTGCATTTGCTGCAAATAGTTCCGGGCTTGATAGTTGCGCACGCCGTCCCAAATTTCAACGCGATCGCGGGCTAAGTCATCAATACTGTACACAGTGGGTTCTGATTTCACGAGCCAATCCGCCATTGTTCCGTCCCTGCTCCAAAAGCCGGGTTTATTGTCCCACAGGCCAGGGGGCGATCGCCTTTATAATCTCTGAGGAACTGATAGGCTGAGGCTATGACAAACGCACTTCAACCCCATGGCGTTCGTGGGGCACTCTTGGACTTGATTGCTGATCCCTTCTACGATGATGTGTCTGCCTCCGTGCGTTACATTCCGGATGGGGTCTTGGTGATTGAAGCGGGCAAGATTAAAGCGATCGCCCCCTATGCCGAGATCCGCGCCCAATATCCCCACCTCCCGATCACCGACTACACCAATCACCTGATCATCCCCGGCCTGATCGATACCCACATCCATTTCCCCCAAATGGAAATGATCGCCGCCTACGGGGAACAACTCCTCACCTGGCTCAACACCTACACCTTCCCCACCGAAGCCCAGTTCAAAGACCCCGCCTACGCCGCCCATGTGGCCGATCGCTTCTTAACGGAACTCCTGCGCAACGGCACCACCACCGCCCTCGTTTTCGCCACCGTCCACCCGGAATCCGTCGAGGCGTTTTTCACCGCTGCCCAAGCCCGCCGCCTCCGGATGATCTCCGGCAAAGTCTTGATGGATCGCCATGCCCCGGATAATTTACGCGACACCCCAGAGCAGGCCTATCACGACAGCAAAGCCCTGATCAAAAAATGGCATGGGTGCGATCGCCTCCTCTACGCCGTCACCCCCCGCTTTGCCGCCACCTCCTCCCCGGAGCAGCTCCAGGTTGCCGGACAACTCCTCGCAGAATTTCCCGATGTCTACCTCCACACCCACCTCTCCGAAAACACGGACGAAGTGGCTTGGGTGCGTGAACTGTTTCCCGACCATGAAAACTATCTTGATGTCTATGACCGCGCTGGGTTGGTGGGCGATCGCTCCATTTTTGCCCACGGTGTCCAACTCAGCCCGGCCGAGTTTGCTCGCCTTTCCGTCACGGAGGCAGCGATCGCCTTTTGTCCCACCTCCAACCTCTTCCTGGGGAGTGGCTTATTTAAGCTCGAACAGGCCAAAAACCCCGACCAACCCGTTAAACTCGGCCTCGGCACGGATATCGGCGCAGGCACGAGCTTTTCGCTCCTCCAAACCAGCAACGAAGCCTACAAAGTCGCCCAACTCCGCCGCCAAACCCTCTCCCCCTTCCAAGCCCTGTTTCTCGCCACCCTCGGCGGCGCTCAAGCCCTCAACCTTGACCCCCTCCTCGGCAATTTCAACCCCGGCAAAGAAGCCGACTTCATCGTCCTCGATCGCCGCGCCACGCCTCTCCTCCAGTTTCGCAACCCCGAAACCATCCCCACGGATTTAGAGGCGATCGCCGATCAACTCTTCTCCCTAATCATCCTCGGCGACGATCGCGCCATCCACGCCACCCATATTCTGGGCGATCGGGTTGTCGTTTAGAACATCCTTGAGGAGGACGATTCGGGATTGAAAACTGAGCATGAGCCTCCCCGTTTGAGCTCGCCACCATTAAACTGAAGCTATTCTTTTACCCAACAGAATGATTGTGAGTGCGATCACCTTAACGTTAACCGTTCCAACTCTTCAAGCGGAGTTTCCCTATCAACAGGTTGATATTGCGATCGCAGGGGGCATTGCAGAGCCCCAGGATCTGCTCAATCTACACTTACCGGATGATATCGATTGGTCAATCGGGGTGATCTTAAATGGCCGTGCGCCCATTTGGGTCTATGCCTATCTCGTGCATGAATGTCATGCAGCGGCGTGGGTGGCTTGTCGCGATCCGCGTTTAGGGGGTGCGATCGTCGTGCAATCCCACCGCAAGGGGGTAAACGTGGGAACGGTTGTTTTAGTTACTTGAAATATCATGAATTTTTACGGATGAGGTTAATCTTATGATCAGAACTATCAAAAATATTTTGAGTGCAATTTGGACTTATAAGCGACCCATTTTATTAGAAAATCCAGGATCTTCGATAGCCGCTCTTCTTGGTATTCCAATTGCTTTCATTGCAGATTATCTTGCATCCAATGCAAATATTAGCACCCTGACCATCATGGGTAAATCTGTTGATGGCTATTTAATTGCATTTGTTATTGTATTGATAATTTATATTCTCGGTATTCTCTGGGAAACTCGTAAATTTATTTTTTACAATCGAAGATGTATAAAATTGCCAATTGTAATTAACTTCATAGGCTCGAACAACTCAAAAAAAATGCTTGATGTTTTCGTTTTATCTCTGTCTAGAAATCTAAAAATTAGTCATAATTATCTTTATGAATTAGAACGATATTTGACTATTTCTACTGAAGATCTTTTATTTGATTATAGAATTGAAGACCTTACGAATAAAGAAAAACTCTATGCTATTTTAACCATTATTTATCATGATTTGAAGCAATTACAAAAACAAACACCCAAAGAGCATATTTTAGAAATTGCTTATGCAGGTCCTGTTACAATTGGTTTTTTGTTAGGCACTATCACTCATACAGAATCGATTGCTGTCTGGCCATATGAACGAGACCATGAAGACTCTTATCCTAATCGAGTTCAAATTCCTGATAGTTTGAAAACTGTCTTTGTGCAAGAATCAGCAAAAAGAACAAAACATGAATTTGCTAATCCAGATCAACAAAAATTAAAACAAAAAAAGTGGCTCCTTATATTAGATTTAGTAGGAGAACCTAGACTTTCTCCTCAAAACTCTTACTTTAATGACATTGACTATTGCTTGTACATTTGTGGAACTGAAAGTTCAGTCAATATCCTTCACAATCAATATGTCCAATATTCTCAAGAAATTTACAGCCAAATAAATATGTTGAATCGTGATTATGATCCCGAATCTATTCGCATTATTGCTAGCATTCCCACCGCTTTAGCGATTCTTCTTGGGCGAATTCTCGGAACAATGTTTCCCATAGAATTAACTCAGTATAACAGCACATCTAAATCCTATTCTGTATTGGGTAAACTCAATGATCCACAACTTTCATATCAACGTATTGGCTAAATATTAAAAATTAAAGTATGAAAGCAGGTAGAGCGAAAGTTCATGCTTGCGTCCTTTCCTAGCGGTGAATCAATCGGGTTGATTTTGCTCTTTTCCCCAGACAACTTCTTCAAATCCAAATCCTGTTAACCTTTGGATGAAAACAGATCGCATATCTTGTTCATTTTGCCAATTCCCTTTTTTGAAAACGGTCACGATTTCGAGGTACTGATTTCCATTAATTGGCAGCATTCGATGCCATACAGAACTGACATTTTTAGGACGTGAATCACCATTTTTCTTCCCACCGATCGCAGGTGTAAATTTAAACTGACTTTCATGAAATAAAGCAATAACCTGTGATGGACGAGTAACCTTTGCAAAGACTTGTACATTATCGGGATGCCATGCTTCACGCCACGAAGTCAATCGCGGCGGACGAGTCCCTAAACGAGCACAACTTTTTTCATAAGCATCATAACGAGCACAACTTTTTTCATAAGCATCATTAAGAAATTCGGTTAGTTCTGTCGTTGTCGTGGGAGAATTCCACGGCAAATCAGAGCTAGTCCAATGGCAACCGATGGCTTTATTGTAAGTTTTTCCATCTGTTGGTTTATAAAAATCTTTGTGCCAGACTCGTCGCCAAGTTTTACCAAAACCGCCCATCGTATAAGCAAATTTTAAGACGGTTTCGATAAAGGCGCGATCACTCGTAGATGTTGCAATCTTTAAATCTCCCTCAATTGAGTAGGTGCTGACCATTTGACTTGTATCAACCCGATAATTATCAGGTTGCCAATCAAAATCAATCGTGACGGCAGCGGCGCGATCGGTTCCACCAAATAAACAAGCAATGTGTTTATCAATCGCGGCTTCATCATTACAAACACCGCTCAGTAATCTTGACGCATGACCCCGTAGAGCCGCTTTAAATAATTGAGGGCGAAATTCGGTGAGTTCATTGAGAAGTTTTGAAGCTGTCCCTTTACCCTGTAGGGGAATAACAAAATCGTAATGATTAAGGCGCGATCGCGCCTCTTTTCCATTCACCGAACCAGACACACCATAACCGCTATTCGTTTTACCGCCTACCCCTCGCCGTACAGCCTCCCGAAGGATTTTTTCGACTTCTTGCCAATCAACTTCAACATCTGATCGCGTACAACTAATCTCTACACTTAATTGTGGTTTATACAGGGAAATAGTGGGCGAAGCTTTTCCACCATCTTGATTATTATTTCGACCTAGTTGGCGTTCTTGTTGAGGATGAACTAAATCATTAATGCGATAACAAATTTTGGTGCAAGGTTGTCCTTTTTCCTGGAATTTTCGCTCTTCCGTTGCTGCCCAATCACCGATCGGGTAAGCGGCATGAAAACGCAAACACCCCGGTTGCTCGGCATCACCACAATATAAAGCTAATTTATCCGGTGCAATCTCTCGACAAGCACGGCGAAACATTCCTTTTAGGCTACTGCCAGGAAAAATGGGAATGCCTTGTTTCCCAAAAGTAGGACGATGAATCGAATCTTGTCCACCATTGGTAAATAGTCGATAGGGAAAGTCAATCTTGCAGCGAAAGATTTTAAGATTTTCTTTCGGGAGTTGATATTGATATTTGGGTTGTTTATCTCCTGCTTTAGGTTGTAACCATTCATCAGTCCATGTGTCTAAGTCGCTGTCATCTCCTGCATATTGCAAACCGCAACGCCCCGCGATCTGGGCGCGATACATCATCGGAATTTCAGGAAATTGTATTTTCGTTCTGGGTGGCTTTGGTGTTTTTTGCTTAGAGGTAGGTTTGCCTTCAGCAACTTCTAATTGTGCTTTGAGATTAGCGAGTTTACTAAATCCTGAATTCATGCTTCACTTTTCTCCTGATAGCGCTGTGTCCACCAGACTAAACAATCACAAAATTGGGTTAAAATGGCTAACACAACTTGACGATCTTCGTGGGCTAGGCGAGTACCATCACTTAAATCAGCCTCTCCCCAGAGTTGTTTTGCTACTTCTTTGATGCGTACCGTATTACTTTTTTTAATATCTTCACTGGGAATTGTGATTCCTGCTTTGTTCATAATCTCTGCCAGTTTTAACCAAGTATCACTCCAATATTGAGCCTTATTCTGTTCTTTATCCTGTAAGCGAAATTGTTCACCCCAGAAGCGTTCTAAACCATAGGCGACGGTTTGACGCATTTTATAAGCTTGCTTTAGAGAATCTGGATCGCGCACCTTCGCATCTAAAACTAACTGATGAGCATATTGATCCAATTGATAACTATGCCAGGTCATGCCTCAGACTCCTTTTTTACAAAATAATCACCAGAAAATGAAACTTCACAGCGGCCAAAACCAATAGATTCTAAACCACCTAAATAGATGTCTTTTTCACCATCCGGTAAAGGTTGCCAAGGTGTTTCTAGACCTACTTTAATCGCAACAGGAAAAATCAATACACTGCCTTCGGGTAGAGCTTCCACATCAAAAAAAGCACCGCCTTTCACTTTCTTTTGGGTATCTTCAAGGGCAACGCGACTTTGACGATAGAGTGCCATATCATGAATCATGGCAATATCGGCATCATCCACGACAACCACTTGGTTTTCTCTCACTCCAGTTCCGTCTAACCAAGGACTCCAATTAAATTCTTTGGGAGTGGTTTGCACTTCCATCCAACCTAAATTAAAAAAGAGAACTTTTTGGTTAGTATTGGTTGCTCTGCCTTT